>NZ_JBIXJM010000241.1:0-12202 GCF_044752445.1 Wolbachia endosymbiont of Drosophila barbarae
TTTGAGATAGTTACATGAATTTACCATAAATCACCATCTCATAAAGTGTGATGCAACAAAGCCATTCCAGTGTCAAGCACTGGAATGACACCATTTGCTGTGCAATTTACCTTCAAAAATGAATGTTCGTATAGCTGTGCGCCCGGCACTGCCCTACATTATTGGTAATTATATTATAAGGTGCAAAAGTTGTATAATTCATTTGACTTAAAACGGCTCATTGTATAAAATTGTGGCTAATATATGAATAAAGGTTAACATGGCAGTTAAAATAAGGTTGGCGAGGTTTGGCGCAAAGAAACGCCCTTTTTATAGGATAGTTGTAGCTGATTCACGAGCACCAAGAGATGGGCGTTTTATTGAGAAAATAGGACAATATGATCCAATGTTACCAAAAGACAATAAAAATCGTGTTGTGGTGAAAGCTGATAGATTAAAACATTGGCTAAGTGTAGGCGCGCAGGCAACTGAAAGAGTACTGTGGTTTATCAAAAAAGGCATAGTAACTTTAGAAACAGAACCAAAGAAAACAGAAAAGAAGAAAGTAGAGAACGAGAAAGCACAAGGGCAAGAGGCATAAGTCTCTTAAAATGCTAAATACTGATTTAACAAACAGCGATAAATTAGACGATATTGTATCTTCTGATTTGTCAGCTATGAATGACTTTGTCTTCAAAAATGTCAATGATGAAGATGCTAAGCTTGCTACTGATATTATATCTCATCTTGTTAGGTCAGGTGGAAAAAAAATAAGGCCTAAACTAGTTTTTATTATATGTAAAATGCTAAACTATTCTGGGGAGAATAGGATCAACGTTGCTGCATCGGTAGAGTTTATACACAATGCTACTTTACTTCATGATGATGTGCTCGATGAAAGTGAGGCACGCCATGGAGTTAAAACAGCGAATAAGATTTGGGGGAATAAATCAAGCATTTTAGTTGGTGATCTATTGTTGACTCTAGCATTTAGATGGCTTATAGAGTGTGGAAATTTAAATATTCTCTCTATTTTATCTAAAGCATCGCATTTACTTGTGAAGGGTGAAATAAAGCAGATGACAGCACGCTTTGACCCTCACACAGTCAGGGAAAATTATTTTGATATCATTGGAGAAAAGACAGCATCTTTATTTTCTGCATGCTGTGAAGCTGCATCAACAGTATCTGGTGCAACAAATGACGAAACAGAGAGGCTAAAGAATTTTGGTTTTAATTTTGGTATGGCATTTCAAATAGTTGATGATATGCTCGATTATACTGCTAATCAAGGCACTTCTGGAAAGCAAGTCGGAAAAGACTTTTTCGAAGGTAAAGTCACCTTACCTGCTATTATAGCATACGAAAAGGGCAGTCCAGCAGAGCAAAAATTCTGGGAAAAATGCTTTTCTTCAGCTAGACACAATTTTGACCAAGCATTACACTATATTAATCACCATAATGCCATTCAGCTTTCTATGGAAAAAGCTAGACACTACATTAATATGGCACAAAATGATATTAGTACTTTTTCTGATTCTTTTTATAAAACTACTTTAATTAACTTTTTAAATGCGAGCATAGAAAGACGAATGTAGCTGGCGCTTGATATTTTCAGATTAATTGTTATATATTTATTAGATTCTTAAGGGTAATGATATGTCAGATAGCAGTAAGGAGAAAAAGAAGAAGTTTGCTGATATGGTAAGTAGGCAGAAAGGTGACGACCAACAAAGTGATAACCATAAGCAAACTGATGATTTAAATGAAGATCTCAATACATTAAGAGAACGTGCAGCTCAGCTTGAAGATCATTTACGCCGTGCTGTTGCAGATAATGAAAACGTCAAACGTATAATGCAAAAGCAAATTAGCGATGCAAGTGACTACGCAGTCACAAAACTTGCACGTGATATGATCGACTCGTGCGACAATTTAAAAAGAGTAATGGAAATTTTGAAAGACGGTGATCCTGTTCATGAGGGGATTAAAGTAGCTTATCAAAAAATTATAAATGATCTAAAAAAACATGGAATAGAGGAAGTAGATCCACTTGGTGAGCTTTTTGATAGTAATTTACACCAAGCTGTTGTGGAAAGAGAAGACAATGAAAAAAAGCC
This sequence comes from Wolbachia endosymbiont of Drosophila barbarae, assembly GCF_044752445.1. Classification (NCBI taxonomy): domain Bacteria; kingdom Pseudomonadati; phylum Pseudomonadota; class Alphaproteobacteria; order Rickettsiales; family Anaplasmataceae; genus Wolbachia; species Wolbachia endosymbiont of Drosophila barbarae. The sequence continues at coordinate 2,100 of NZ_JBIXJM010000241.1, forward strand.
TGGCACCATTGTAGAAGTACTACAAACTGGTTATACTATCAAAAATAGGTTGCTCCGTCCTGCAATGGTTATTCTTTCTAAGAAATCTGCTGATTGTGGAAGCGATTAGCATGAGGTAAATGTATAATGACAAGTATTGTCTTTTCAGGTATCCAGCCAAGTGGCGTACTACATTTAGGTAATTATCTTGGTGCAATCAAACAGTGGATAGACTTACAGGATAAATACAAATCTCTTTTTTGTATTGTCGACCTACACGCAATCACAGCAAATAAGCTTCCCGCAAGTGAATTAAAAAGTAATATTTTCAAAACAGCAGCAGCTTATATTGCATGCGGAATAGATACAGAAAAGTCCATTATTTTTAGTCAGTCCACAGTTAGTGGTCATGCAGAACTGGGCTGGCTGCTTGGATGCTATACACCAATTGGTTGGCTTAATCGCATGACTCAATTTAAAGATAAAGCTGGCAGCGATAAACAAAAAGCCTCTCTTGGATTATATAGTTATCCAGTACTTATGGCTGCAGATATATTGTTGTATCAAACTAAATACGTTCCTGTTGGTGATGATCAAAAACAGCATTTGGAGCTTGCACGTGATATTGCATCAGCTTTTAACAATCATTATAAGCTGGATTATTTCATCGTACCTGAAATCTTAACTTTGGATTGCACATCAAGGATAATGAGCTTAAGGGATGGCACAAGCAAGATGAGTAAATCTGATCCTTCAGAACATTCGTGCATTAACCTTGATGATACGGATGACTTAATTGTCAAAAAAATAGAAAAAGCAAAAACAGATTCAATTCTAGGCTTTGCTACTTTAAAGTGCCGACCAGAAATAAGCAATTTGATAAACATTTATTCAGTGCTTAGTAATGTAAATGCAGAAAAAGTATGTGAAGAAGTGAACAAACATGACATGAAGCACTTCAAAAAAGAGTTAGCTGATTTAATTATCAGTGTTATATCACCCATACGTGAGAAAATGAATGATCTTTTAAAAGACCAATTCCATTTACATGAAATATTAAAAAAAGGCACAAAGAAAGCAGCAGAAATTGCAACCCATAATATAAAAGAAATCAAGGATATTATTGGATTTGCTCAATATCTGTAAGGTTCCAAAGTGTGATGGTGCGAACCGTCATACCGCCGCGGTATCTCAGCCGCTAACACGTAGCGGAATGACGGTTTTTCAAATTGTCGGTAAATCTAAGTCAGTTTAGCTATAGGCAGCAATTTTCTGTATTTATTTTAAGTTGAAGAAAGCTCAAATGAAAAATCGTGTTTTGCTAAAAATCACAGAATGCAGTCTGGTTACAAAATTCTCTAATGGTCTTAAATAAAACTTCCAGTGAATGATTGTCAGACATATTGTGCTCTGCTGATTTTATTAAGTGTACTTCAACATCGGTTGACTTAATTTTTTCAGCTAAATTCAATGAAGTTTGATAAGGAACATCTTTATCATTAATGCTATGCAGCAAGCGCACAGGACAGTTTATATCTATTGTCTTTTTGTTTAAAAGAAGGTTCTTTCTGCCATCTTCGATCAAATTTTTAGTTATTTTGTATGTACAATGCTCTGAAGTAAAATCTATTACACCTTTAGAATCTAGTTCTTCTTTTTGCTTGCCTGACAATTGCTTGAATATCAAATCTTCAGTAAAATCGGGAGCAGACGATATACCAATTAGTGCTGCAATTTTTTCTGGAAATTGAAGGGCAGTGAGCAACATCAGCCATCCTCCCATACTTGAACCTATAATTATTTGTTTATCGCTAGTTAATTCACTCATTACTTTAGCACAATTTTTTTGCCAATCACTTATCGTGTAATCAATAAAATTACCACTTGAATGACCGTGACCAAAATAATCAAATAGCACAAGTGCTACGTCATTTTCTTGGCAAAATTTGTAAATAGCAGTTGCTTTAGTTCCATCCATATTGGATGCAAATCCACCGAAAAAAACTACAGAAGCTTTCTTTCCTTGTAGCTTTCGATATGCTATGTGACCATTATTTCCATCAAACAATTTACAATAATCCATACTACTTTGGCAAAGCAACCGGGCTATCACTCAATTGATGCAAATAACTAACTAGATCTGCAATTTCTTGTGGATTGGAAATACCTGCAAATGCCATACGTGTACCTTTTATATAGGCTTTTGGGTTCTTTAAAAAGGCAAATAGCTCCTCATACCCCCATTTTCCACCTCTTTCAAGCACTGCTTTTGAGTAATTGAATGAGTTACCAAGATGGGCCTTTTTATTTCCAACTATGTTCCATAAGTTTGGTCCTACTTTATTCATTCCACCTTTCTCAAAACTATGGCAGGCTATACATTTTTTTGCTGCTGATTTACCTTTCTCAAAGCTAGCATTCTGCATGAGCGCTCCAATATCAAGCGCCACTTGCTCGATTTTTTGCTGGAACTCATTGCTGCCAGCAGCTACTATCGTTTGGTGTTCAATCTTATATTCTTCTGGACTGTAAAGCATATCAACTACATTACTAACTATCATAATGATTAGCCCAGAAAGTAAAATCGATGCTGCAATCTTATTAAGCTCCATAGTTAATTTTTATTAAGTAATGTTACTTAAATTATGCGAATATTTTCGCAAATAGCAACCAATTACCTTGAAGCTCGCTAAAGATGAGAGTCTCTATAGCTGACCCAAGAAAGGTTTTCCTACGTCCATACCGCCGCGAACCGTCATACCGCGATTCATTCGCGGTATCTCAGCCGCTAACAAGAGATCCCGCTAACAAGTAGCGGGATGACGAGGTTCACTGCCATTAAGTTAAGGAAAGAATGGTTAAAAACTGAACTAAAAAGTCAGAAATAATTAAGGATTTATGACAAATGCTGAAACAGAATAGAGTAAACTTTAAAGCAGATAAACTCTGAAGTGTAAATTACTTAAGAAACAGTTTGTTTAGAAGTCATTTTACAGGAGCTATGGCAATAAGCTACCCAGTTATTATCAGAAGATATGAATACTACCTCTAGTCAAAATATGTGTTTTCTAACCCTTTTTTGGTAATTGAACGAACGAAGATAAGGTACCTTATGACGATCAACTTTCCTTCCCTTTCTTACCGCCAAAGTGTTCATCAAAAATAGCTTTGATAATTGATCCATAATGCAGTCAGTATCTGATTCCGTAGCAAAAATGTCGAAAGCCAAGTTTTTGATCGCGTTAAATGAGACAGATTTGTTAATGCTCCTCTTAAGCTTATCATCGGTTAAGTCCATATTCAACGCTTCTTCTACATCTTCTGTCATAACACTTTCTAGGTTGCTAATAATGATAGCTGACCAAAAATCCTGTTTAACAGACTCAACACTTTTTCCTGTAAAATTTTCTAGACTTAGTCTTCCTTTGAGTTTTGCAAAAAATGTCTCAACTCCCCAGCGTAAAAAATATAACTCCTTAAATCCTCCAGTTTGAAACTTTTGTTCATCCATTAATGATGTAGCTAACACTTCAATTTCACCAGATGGCAGTACCACTTTGAAGCGTTATTCCACTATTTTCTTGTTTTATCTTACGCTGAGCACATATGGTAACCTCAACACTAGATGGGCTTTTTTCTTCAAACATAGCATTCACTTCATTAAAAGATGATCTGGGACATCGAATGACATAAGCAATTTTTCTTTTTGTAAGGCTAGAAAGAAATTTATAAGATAAATATACAAATCAGTAAGTCATTAGTATTTACAACTTTAAGCATTTCATCTGCTAAGTTAATTTCATGAGTGTTACCTCTATCTAACACTGACCTTATGGCAACATTATTTAGCACATCTTAACAAACCGCAAAGGTTGCACTTGCATAATCACCTAAATCTTTTGGTTTTTGGTTACGTATTTTTCTTGAGCCAAATTCATTTTTTATTTCAACGCTTGTTGGTAAAATGATTTTGGAGGCATCAAGAGCTAACACTCTAAAGCCAAAACAAGTTTTAAATTTTTGGTCTTGGTAGTACAAGGAAACCACACCTTCGTTAATTTCTGAAAATGCACTGTGTTTCATTTTTTTTCTTGCTTGACTAAAAGCACTAGCAGTAACGGTATAGTCTTTTTTCCTATATAAAATAAATTCGTTTAGTATTACTTGCAGCGACTTTACACTTTTTCTTAAAATTAAGATAAATATGTCAATAAAAGATAACTTCCTCTTTCTCATAAAATCTTTTGAAGATGATTTATGGGATTCTATAAATTCTAGACTTGCCAATTCATTTTGAATAAATTTTATTACTGCCTTTTTTACTCATACTACCTTTAAACTTATTGGTATACATCATTATCCCATAAAATCTATCTTTTTTCCTTAACTTAATGGCAGTGAGACGAGGTTATCGTCATGCCGCCACGAACCGTCATACCGCGATTCATTCGCGGTATCTCTTAGCCGCTAACAAGTAGCTGGATGACGATTGTCAGGGTGTAATCCCAGTGTCCCTATAATGTCATCCCAGTGCCCAGACACTGGGATCCAGGAAAGTTTGCTTGTAAGCAAGCAAACTAGCACAGAAAGTGGTTACAACATTTTCGATGAGATTATATGGAAAACTGGATCCCAGTGTCAAGCACTGGGATGACAAAAAAAGGAGCACTGGAATAGCACCATTTGTTATGTTTAACAAAGTTCGTACTTAGCTTCATGTTAGCCATAAATATTTAAGAAATTTACCAAATGGAAAAAAAGGCAAAAGAAGCCCCATGGTTAACTAGTTCTGACACTGGTTTCCATCCAAGACGGCAGTAGCCCCTTCGGTGTCATTCCAGTGTCAAGCACTGGAATGACAAAGGAGAGCAGTGTCAGCTACTTGGATGACACCTTTTTTCTACTTAGTGTGGGTTATACAAAAAGTCTATTGTATGGCTATTGCTGGTCGTATATTACTTATAGCTTATCTATTCAAATTGCAACTTTGTCTTTCATAATTAATTATTGACAGAAATTATTAATTGGGTTATTATTAAATTATCGTTAACAAGTGAGGCAAAGAAATGATGATATCCAATAATTCTTCATTGCTAAAAGATAGTCAGGAGCTTACTAAAACTAAGCAGACTATATGGAAACCTTTAATTGCTGTTTCATTATTATCTATATTTAGTTTCATATCTGGTCAATATCTTCCTTATGTTATTATAGCAGTTTCTGGTTCTGGTCCTATTGCAGCAGTTCCTTTAGCAATTTTTGCTGTTTCCACGGTTGTTGCACTTATTTCAGTGACACATCTTGTTAAACTGGCTATTTCTAGAGATGATAATAAGAAAGAAGTAGGTCTTAATGGACAGAAATTCGGCCATACTCCATCTCAAGAACCACAAAAATTTGTGTGTAAAAATTGTACTAATCTGGAGAATAAATCAAATGTACCTACTCCTCAATCACCTCCAGTAACATTGGGTACACAACCAAATCCAAGTGTCAGTGTACCACCGCCACCACCTCCTCCATTGCCACAAGATGCTGCACTACCACCACCTCCTCCTATGCCAACTCCTGAGCAATTGAATCAAGCAAGTGGTGCAGTACCTCCACCACCACCTCCTCAAAATTCATCAACTCAACAGGGTAGTAATGATTTACTTAATAGTATAAAAAAAGCTGGCGGTAAGGCAGGTGTGAGCAAAGAACAGAAAAAAGCACGCGATGAAAAATTAAAACAAAATAGGGAAAAACGAGAAAAGAATAGTGAAGGTGAGCAAACAGATTCCAAAAATGCTTTATTTGCAGAAATAAGAGGAGGTTTTAAATTGAAACCAGTTAATAAAAATCAACAAAGCCCTGAGAAGAGTACTCCAAAAACAAAGTGTGATACGGCTTCTATTCTTGCAAGGAGAATAGCCACTGAATTCTCAGATAGTGAAAGTGAGCATTCTGATTCTATTAGCGATTCAGGTTGGACTACAGATGAAAGCAAAGACAAACAGAAAGAGATAGAGCAGAAAAAGAAGGTGCTGACAAAAAGCAGGAAAAAATCTACGCCTTCAAATTCCCAATCAGACAATAAAAAAGGAATAAGCACTCCCGAGAGTGGTTATAGATCTGATGATGACCAACAATATCCTGAAACTGCAGCTCCGCCAAGCCACCAACCAAATACAAAAAAGCCACCGATACCGCCTAAGCCTGTTAATTTAAAAACGAAACCTGAAGCTCCTCTTGCAACAACAGCGACTGAAGTGAAAGACTCATTTACTCGTTCTGTTAAGGAACGTTGTGGCATGTTTGGTAGAGCGGCTACTAAATTTGAGAGGGAATCGGTGTTACGATACGTTAAGGAAAGCACCACGCACTTCCCTTCTTTTTCAAAATAAGTTTGCCTACAAGTCTGATTGTATTAAGATTACTTAATACAATCAGATCTATTATATGCGTTTATCCAAGTATTACTTACCAACTCTAAAGGAAAAGCCTGCTCATGCTAAAATTATCTCCCATCAATATTCTTTACGTGCAGGTTTAATAAAGCAGATAGCATCTGGCATCTATACGTGGTTACCACTTGGTCTGCGCGTGCTTAAAAATATTGAAGACATCATCAGAGATGAAATGGATAAATCTGGTGCTATTGAAGTGTTGATGCCTTGTGTACAACCGGCAAATCTTTGGCGAGAATCAGGGCGTTACGATGATTACGGTAAGGAAATGTTGCGTATAAAGGATAGGCATGAGGAAGATATGCTTTTTGGTCCAACGCACGAGGAGGTAGCAACTGATCTAATTAGAAATGTGGTAAAAAGTTACAAAGATTTGCCACTTTGTTTATACCAAATTCAATGGAAATTTCGTGATGAGGTAAGACCACGTTATGGCGTTATGAGGGGTAGGGAATTTTTGATGAAGGATGCATATAGTTTTGATGTGGATTACGAAAGTGCACAGAATTCATACAATTTGATGTACAAGACTTACATAAAAATCTTCAAACGCATGGGACTTACCCCAATTGGAGTTCGAGCTGATACGGGGACAATTGGAGGAAATTTGAGCCACGAGTTTCATATATTGGCAAACACTGGTGAAAGCACTTTATATTACGACAACAAATTTTCTGAGTTGCTAGAAAGCGAAGATGTTGAAAGTTTGAAGAGTATATACGCAGTTGCAGATGATATGCATGATCCTGAGACTTGCCCTATATCACAAGAGCAGTTAAATGTTAGTAAAGGTATTGAAATAGGGCATATTTTTTATTTTGGCGACAAATATTCAAAGCCTATGAAGGCAAGTGTTACTTCTCAAGATAGAAAAAATGTCAATATACATATGGGTTCGTATGGCATTGGGGTTTCAAGGCTTGTTGGTGCAATAATAGAAGCTTTTCATGATGATAAAGGAATTATCTGGCCAGAATCGGTGGCTCCTTTCAGAATTGGTTTAATCAATTTACAAACGAAAGTAACGGAGGCTGCAGATAAAATATACAAAGCTTTGAAAAGCGATGAAGTGCTTTACGATGATACGGAAGGGAGTGTAGGAGTAAAATTTTCTAGAATGGATCTGATAGGCTTGCCGTGGCAAATAATTGTCGGAAAGAAAGCAGTAAGTGAAAATATAGTTGAAGTAAAAAATAGAGCAACTGGAGAGGTAAAGGAAATGCAGATTGAGGAAGCAATAAATCACTTTAGCGCAAAATGATACACGGTATCGGCACTGACATAGTATATATACCAAGAATATTGAGAATATTACAAAAATACGGGGAAAAATTTCTCAATAGAATCTACACTGAAAAGGAAATAGAGCTAAGTAGAAAGTATAATAGTCAAGAAATGCGAGCAAGGTATTTTGCTAAACGCTTTGCAGCAAAAGAAGCTTTTGTTAAAGCACGAGGTAGTGGTCAGGGTATTACAATGAAAGATATAGAAATATACAATGATGTAAGAGGCAAGCCATATCTTACCGTTAGCAAGGATTTTATCTCCAAAATTCATCTTTCTTTAAGTGACGATGGAGATTACGCTACTGCATTTGTTGTAATTTGCGTCTAGCAGATATTTTCAATTTATGCAGTTGACTTTGTGCTATCTATATAGCTAAACTGACTTACGACAATTTGAAAAACCGTCATTCCGCTACTAGTTAGCGGAATCTATGCTGAGATACCGCGGCGGTATGACGGTTCGCGGTGGCATGACGATAAGCTCGTCATCCCGCTACTAGTTAGCGGATGAGATACCGCGAATGAATCGCGGTATGACGGTTCGTGGTGGTATGACGTAAATTGCTGTCATTCCAGTGCTTGGCACTGGAATCCAGCCTTTATTATGCAGCCACTTAGTTGAAATTAAGTTTTCTGGATCCAAGTAGTCAGGGCACTGGGATGACATCTTTGTTGTGTTTAACAAAAACAAATGTTCGTACAGTTGTGGAATGAATCGCAGTATAGCTATAGCATACACAAACGACTAGTTTGCCAAAAAAACATAGCGGTTTTTCTATGATTTTAGTATAATTCTAGCTTTACCTAAACAAAAAGATGAATTATTTAATGGACTGTGTTTTAACGTCTCTTTCCTTACCATTTTCAATTACTGAGAATTATTTATTAATTACTGCGTTGATTCCACTTTTAAGTGCGTTAGTTATTTTTTTTACTGGTAAATGGCCCGGAGTGAACAATAGTATTACTGTCACTTCTTCTGTACTTCTGTTTACGTATACGTGTCTGTGCACTTTATATTGGGTATATGGTGATCATTCTCAATTTATTCTCATGGATTTTGGTAATAATTTGCACATTAGTTTAAAGCTAGAGTCTACCGGAGTAATATTCAGTTTATTAATATCGTTTTTATGGGTGCTGACCAGTATATATGCAATATGTTATATGCAGAATAACTATGCTGATAGCAATCACTCAAGTTTTCTATGCTTTTTTTCAATATCGATTGGCTGTGCAATGTTTATTGCTTTTTCTGGAGACTTGCTCACTACATTTGTCTTTTATGAGCTTCTAACTATTAGTACATACCCTCTGGTTACTTACAACTCAACAAATGAATCAATGATTGCAGGACGCTATTACTTTGGCGTGCTATTTTTCTCTTCTTTGGTATTATTTTTTCCTGCAATAGGCCTTTTATATCATGAATTTCATACTTTAGACTTTGTAAGCGGTGGAATATTCAAATTTGATACTTCACTCATCACTTTCATTGCAGTGTGTTTTGCTATGCTGATTTACGGAATAGGAAAAGCTGCATTAATGCCAATGCATTTTTGGTTACCAAAAGCAATGGTTGCACCAACTCCTGTGAGTGCACTACTGCACGCTGTTGCTGTTGTGAAATCCGGAGTTTTCATCATCATAAAAGTTATATTATACACTTTCGGCGTCGATAACATGCAACGTTTTGTGCAGCAAAATTGGTTTGCTGGAGGGTGGCTTCCGTACGCTGCTGGATTTACTATTATTACTGCATCATTGATTGCACTAAAGCAAAAAGAATTAAAGAAGTTGCTTGCTTACTCTACCATCTCTCAATTGTCGTATATTATATTATTCGCTTCAATTTTTAGTGATCTCAGCATGAGGGTTGCAATTTTTCAATTAGTTTGCCACGCATTTGCAAAAATCACTTTGTTTTTCGTTGCCGGAGCAATAATAACGAGAGCAGGTGAGAAATATATAGATAAGATTTACGGTATAGGACGCAGTATGTCAATTAGCATGACAGCATTTGCTATAGGTGCATTGTCTATGATAGGGGTGCCGCCTGCTCCGACTTTTTGGGGTAAATTTCTCATTTTTCAAGCTGTTTTCAACTCTGGCAATGTAATACTTTCTGTGTTTGTAACTCTAGTGTTAATTGTTAGTACTATACTCAACGCTCTGTACTTTTTACCGATAATTTACAATGCCTTTTTCTTAAAACCTTCTCAGAATTACTTTATTAAAAAAACACCAATTCTTCTAGTTTTACCTCCAGTTATTACTGCTATGTGCACTTTGGTTATTTTTTTTAGCTACCAAGTAATATTTTAAAATCTGTATTTATAACCATTAACAATAAATTTAAATGGTATTATACCAGCCAGAGTTGCTTTTA
>NZ_JBIXJM010000242.1:0-12290 GCF_044752445.1 Wolbachia endosymbiont of Drosophila barbarae
CATTTTACCATCAGTCTATCTGAAAAAACCATTTATAGAAAGAACAAGCTAAGATTACAAAGCTTGAAATACAAAAATAATTATTTTATAAATTTATCTTACATAAGAAGTTTATATCTCTATATCTTAATATAAATATTTATTTAAATTTTTAAAATTTCTATTTTAACGAGAATTCTATAAATTATATTTATAATATAATTTAAATATTTGTTGCTTTTTAGCTGGAACATTATTTAGTTAGTAAGTAAAATTGTGTTGAATATGACAAAAATAAAAAAAGATGTTGCTGTTATTATGGGAAGTGAGTCAGATTACACCACTATGGTCCATACTGTTGATATGTTAAAAGCATTAGAAGTTTCACATGATATATTCATAATATCTGCACATAGAACACCAGAAAGGCTCTTCAATTTTGCTAAATCTGCACAAGAAGAAGGTTTTAAGGTTATTATAGCTGGTGCAGGAGGTGCAGCTCATTTACCTGGTATGGTTGCGTCACTAACTTGTTTACCAGTTATCGGCGTTCCTGTGCATAGTAAACAATTAAATGGGCTGGACAGTCTACTCTCTATAGTTCAAATGCCAAAGGGTGTTCCAGTTGCAACCATGTCTATAGGAGAAAATGGAGCATATAATGCTGCCATTACTGCCGTATCTATATTGTCAATTTCCAACAGTGAAATTGCAGGTAGGTTAAAAAAGTGGAGAGAGAAACAGACCAAAGAAGTAAAAGAAAAACCAGTTTCATAATAAATCTATGGCAATCATTCTTTTAGACACAAAAACCATAAACCGTATAGCAGCGGGGGAGGTGATAGAAAGGCCAGCAAGTGTGGTAAAGGAGTTAGTGGAAAATGCAATAGATGCTGGAAGTTTAGAAATAGAGATCAAAATAGAAAGTGGTGGGCGTAACCTTATTATTGTGACAGATGATGGTAACGGAGTAGAAAAAAACGATTTAGAACTTGCGTTTATGCGCCATGCTACTTCAAAATTGAGCGATAGTGAGTTGATAGAAATCAAGCATCTTGGCTTTAGAGGAGAAGCTCTGCCTTCAATTGCAGCAGTAAGTAGGATAAAATTATCGTCTAAGGCAAGAGAAGCAAGTGAAGCATGGTCTATAAGTTATGAGGGTGGAGAGAAAATAGGGGAGCAAACTCCTTACTCTTTATCGCAAGGGACACATATTGAAGTACGAGATTTATTTTTTGCCACTCCAAATAGACTAAAATTTCTAAAAACCGAAAGAGCAGAAACTCAAAGCATTGTTGATATTGTAAATAACCTAGCAATGATTAACTATCATATAGGGTTTACTCTCACTTCAGGTAATAAAAAGCTCTTAAAATACGCTAAGCAGATTTCGTTATTTCATAGATTGTGTGAAGTAGAAGAAGAATTTCAGGGCAATTCTTTGGAGATCAATGAAGAAGAAGACGACATTAAACTTACGGGACACATCTGTAAGCCGACCGTCAATCGTGGTAAGTCCACTCAGATCTATACGTTTGTTAATGGAAGGCCAATTAAAGATAATTTACTTATTGGCGCAGTTAGGTATGCATATCATGATTTTATTCCAAGCGATAGGTATCCTTTCGCAGCGTTACATTTAGAGATACCTTATGATCAAGTAGATGTAAATGTGCATCCAAATAAGTCAGAAGTAAGGTTTCAGAATAAGAAGCTCATATATGAGATAGTGACAAGAGGATTAATTAAAGCATTGTCAAGAAGGATAGGCACCTTTCTAGCGCATGACCAGAAAATGGATTCAACATTGCCAGATCCTTTTGATAAACCTAATGTTCAAAATGAAAGAAGGCCAAGTCCTTTTGAAAATCAACTAATAAAAGAATTTGCTTCTCCAAATGAAAAAGCAAAAGGCTTATCAGAACAGTCAAAATCGTTTGATTATACCGGCATACAGAAATTCCCAGCACAAGCGGAGGCTATGGTTCTAGAAAAAAAGGTGTTAGAGCAAGTTGATTTGATAGAGAGCCACCCACTCGGGTTTGCACGCTGTCAGGTCTATAATACTTACATTATTGCCGAGGTAAGAGACAAATTGATTATAGTCGATCAGCATGCAGCCCATGAAAGACTAGTATATGAATGCTTAAAACAAAAATCAAGTATAAAAAGACAAAAACTACTTCTTCCTGAAACGGTTGAAATCAAAAATCAAGCCGGAATGGAGATGATTGAAGTTTATAAAGATAAGTTATTTGAAATGGGTTTTGATATTGAGATCAAATCAGAAAATAAAGTGATAGTAAAAGAAATCCCTGCAATTTTGGGAGCAATAGATGTGAAAGAGATGCTAATTAATATAGTCGATAGATTAACGGAAATAGAAGATACATTGCCAGTAGAAGATAAAGTGAACAAAATATTGGCCACTATCGCTTGTCATGGATCAATTAGAGCGGGTAGAAAAATGAGGTTAGATGAAATGAATGAGCTGCTGAGACAAATGGAAAAAACCCCATATTCCGGGCAATGCAACCACGGAAGACCAACTTATATAGAAATGAAACTCAGTGATATTGAAAAACTTTTTGAGCGTAGGTAATGAGGTTGCCATAAATATGTAAGTGCTCCTTTCTCGTCATCCAAGTAGCTCATAGAAACGAAAAAACTTCCTTGACAAACTCCGTCAGCCCCCTTATCATGAAAGTGAAGCTATTTATTTATCTTCTCTGTACAGATTAAATGACAAAAAAACTCACGAATCTGGCGTCTCATGTTTAATTTTTTGCACTATGTGCACCTTATGTCTTTATAAAATTCTAGGTTTTTACCTAATATAAGCTAAAATGCGCTTATAAAGCATTTAAAACATAAAAAAACGCCAACTTAAAAAATGGATAGTGAATAATTAGCTACCCTAGGGTTTCTTTTGTCTTTTTTTCTGTTTAGTAAATTTCTTAAACATTTATGACTAAAGGTTAGTTGCATTAAAAAGCAGCTAAATCGCGGTTATTAAGCGTTTAGAATAAAAAAACGCCATACTTGAAAGTATAATGTAAGTAATTAGCCAACCACGGGGCTTCTTTTGCCTTTTTTTTCGCTTAGTAAATTTCTTAATGTTTATAGCTAAACGACAACCGTCATCCCGCTACGTGTTAGCGGGATCTCTTGTTAGCGCCGCGGCGGTATGACGTCTCGCTTGCAACCTATAGCTTTGTCATTCCAGTGCTCCTTTTTTTGTCATCCCAGTGCCTTGACTATTTGGATCCAGAAAACTTAGCTTCGAGTCAAGTAGGCTGCAAATAAAAACTGGATTCCAGCGTCACGCGCTGGAATGACACCCTGACAATCGTCATCCCGCTACGTGTTAGCGGGATCTATGTTAAGAGATACCGCGGCGGTATGACGTATAGAAACTAAAAAAGTTCTTTTTTAAAAAACTTAAGTTATACTTATAAGTATTTGATACTTTTTATAGTGATTATGTCGAGTTTAAGCTGCCTTTATGGTGATAATGCAGAATTTGTGGAAGAAATGTATAGCCGTTATTTGCAGGGTGATAAATCAATCGGGGAGGATTGGTATAGAATTTTTTCAAGCAATTTAGAAGTTAATAAAGCGGAGACCTGCGGTGCACAACATGTAACTAAGGTGGATGATTCAGTTTCTAGTTTAGCAAATTTTTTCAGATCTTACGGTCATTTTTTTGCGGATCTTAATCCGTTATCACCCAATGTGAATAAGGAAGTAGATTATCAGAAATATTCGAATCTATATCCGGCAAGTGACGCTGGAATCTATAGAGATATTTACTGCAAGAACATCGGTTTTGAATTTATGCATATCTCCTCTTATGAGGAGAGGATGTGGCTGCAGGAAAAGATCGAAAATCAAACCTATACGCTGAGTTCACAAGATAAAAAGGAAATACTGAGGCACTTAATTGAATCTGAGATGTTCGAGCAATTTCTCCATATGAAATTTCCTGGATATAAACGTTTTTCTATCGAAGGTGGGGAATCAGCTATCGTTGCAATTGAGAGAATCATTAGTGATTCTGCAGCTTTTAGTATTGAAGAAATAGTTCTTGGCATGGCTCACCGCGGACGACTCAATATTCTAACCAAAGTTATGGGCAAAGAATATGCGGCAATGCTATCTGAATTTCAAGGCAATCTTGCATATCCAGGTGGTCTTGAGGTGTCCGGTGATGTTAAATATCACCTTGGTTACTCTTCTGATCAAACACTTGCCGGTGGTAAGAAAATACATTTAAGTTTATGCCCTAATCCATCTCACCTTGAAGCGGTAAATCCGGTTTTGGCTGGAAGAATAAGAGCAAAACAGAATATAAGATCTGTGCTTGGCATATCAATTCATGGTGATGCGGCTTTCATCGGTCAAGGAGTGGTTGCTGAAACTTTAACCTTAAGCAATATTGAAGGCTATAAAGTGGATGGCATTGTGCACATTGTCATTAATAACCAAGTTGGTTTTACTGCTAATCCGTGTTGTGCGCGATCCTCTTTTTATTGCACTGACATAGCAAAATCAATAGAAGCTTCAGTGTTTCACGTTAATGGAGATAACCCTGAAGCTGTGAGTTTTGTTGCGAATTTGGCGATGGAATATAGGCAGAAATTTAAAAAGGACGTAGTGATTGACATAATATGTTACCGCAAATATGGCCATAATGAGGGTGATGAACCGAATTTCACTCAGCCACTTATGTATAAGGCGATATCAAAGCATAAAACTCCTGGAACATTGTATGAAGAAAAATTGACTGCAGAGAAAGTATTAAGTGGTGATGAAGTAAATAAATTACGCAGTGAATTCAGGGCAAAATTAGATAAAAGTCTTGCTGAATCAGTGACTTACACTCCAAAAAAAGCTGACTGGTTCGGTGGAGTGTGGTCAAAATTAAGAAGAGCAAAGCTGAACGATTTGAGCGAATACTACACGGATTCTGGTGTTCCGCCAGATGAGCTGAAAAAATTAGGTGTGCGTATAAATAGCAATATCCCAAGTAACTTTAACATTAACAATAAGGTTAGAAAAATACTCGATGGCAGAATAGACAGCATAAATTTTGGTAGTAATATAGACTGGGCAACTGCCGAAAGTCTTGCGTTTGCATCACTGCTCACAGAAAGAATAGGAGTGCGTTTATCAGGACAAGACTCTGGTCGTGGAACTTTCTCGCACCGTCATTCAAGGCTTGTTGATCAGGTAACAGAAGAAGCATTTATTCCGCTAAACAATATAAATGAAAAGCAAGCTCACTTTGAGGTCATAGATAGCGCACTATCTGAGTATGCTGTAATGGGCTTTGAATATGGATATAGTCTTGATTCTCCGTATTCACTGGTGCTCTGGGAAGGACAATTTGGTGATTTTGCAAACGGTGCGCAAATTATGATCGACCAGTTTATCGCATCTGCAGAAACAAAGTGGTTGCGATCAAGCGGTCTAGTTTTATTGCTGCCTCATGGTTATGAAGGACAGGGACCTGAGCATAGCTCCGCACGTATAGAGAGATTTTTGCAACTCTGCGCAGAGGATAATATGCAGGTAGTTAATTGTTCCACTCCGGCGAATTACTTCCATGTCTTACGCAGACAAATGCATAGAGACTTTCGTAAGCCTTTGGTAGTGTTTACACCTAAATCGCTACTGCGCCACAAAAGAGCAGTATCTAACCTATCTGACTTTGAAGGAAAATTCCTCACGGTGATTCCAGAATGTAGAACAGATTTGGTTCTAAATGATAAAATACGTAAAGTTGTAATATGCAGCGGTAAAGTTTACTACGACATAATTGAAGTATGTGAAGCACAAAAAATAAACGATATAGCAGTAATACGTTTAGAACAATTCTATCCGTTTCCTGCCGATAAACTAAGTAATGAACTTGAAAAGTACAAAAACGCTGAGATTATATGGTGTCAAGAAGAACCAAAAAATATGGGAGGATGGTTTTTTGTCAACCCATTGATAGAAGAAGTGTTGTCCAATCTCGATATTCAAGCAAAAAGACCTAAGTGCATTGCAAGACCTGCTGCTGCATCTCCTGCATGTGGTTATGCTAGTGTACATGCTCAGCAACAAGAGGAGATTTTAAGACAGATCGCTTAGTATTTACAGTTATTGAAGCAGAAGTGGTGCTATAAAAGTAGCTGACACTTGAATCCGGTTGCATCACGCGCTGCAGCCAGGCGCAATAGAAAACGCATTACACCAATAAAGCCCTTTTGGTACTCAAGCAAATATAAAAGATTTTTATTCTATTAAAAAAAATTTAATTTTTATTAAAATTTTCATTTATTTTTATTTAAAAAGTAAACATTATTAATATTTACTTTAATTAATATAGGATATATATGAATACAAAAATATTTGAGATGTTAATAAGGAGAACTGGTCTACGCAGAGATAGCAAAGCTGAGATCATACAGTTAAATAGAAATGAAAAAGCTTTTGTAGATGAGGATAAAGAATCTATCGAATTAGCTGAGGCCATTTTTGAAGAGAATAATATGTTTCATTTCTGCAAATCAGGTCCTGCTATGGATTACATTTTGCACAAATTAATAAATGATAGGAAGCTTTTCGAGGAAATGAAAGATAGAGGTACAAGTATAATACGTCTTTTTTCTTTGTTATCAATGTATCATGGTCGTCTCAATTGCTGTGTTGTGAGAAGAAGAGGGCGTATTACTGAGTGTGGAATATTTGCTTATGCTGACAACTGTTTAGAACTAGTACCTTTAGAGGACTTTATACTTATTGAGCCTTGCTCGTACTTCGAGTACACTGTGCTTGATAATGATAACATCAGAAATAGGTTAGCTAGAGACTTGACTGAAGACAAAACAAAATTAGATATCTTTTTGAATGGAATTTTAGCAACAAAGAATTCGGATTTAGTATTATCTTGTATTAACAAGATAGAGGTTCTTAATGAGGAAGATAGATATTTTGTTAATCGCTTACAGAAAAACAACATGCTAGACTACATCTTAAACAAAGATGATACAACACTTGAAAAATTAACTCTAAAGGAATTGTTGAAGCTTTCTATTTTGCAGGAAGAAAAAAGCACTGAGTTAGAATCTCCCCAAGCTTCAAGTGTAAATGTTAGCAAAGCTCAGCAACATTGTAGTATATAGCTGGTGATAAAGTTTAAAATAATTGCATATACTGAGGCTCATTTAGGTATAGAGCCTCAGTGGTGCTTAATTTTTCAATTTATGGTAGACTAGTAGCCCTACTATGATGTAGATCTATGCTCGCTTACAGCTAAAATTTCACCTCTATTAGTGGAATGTTATTCCAGCTATTGCTTCCATAGTCATCAATCGAAGCGTTTAAGTAATCTGTATCAAAGCGTACGGGCACATCAAATTCGAAGCTCGCAGTGATTATCGCATCTTTTACTGGCGGTTTCATGAATGTTATTTCTCCCGTTGAATAATTTACTGAATATTCACTCTCTTCTTTACCATTTAAATAAATCTTTACTGTCCCATGTACTGGCTTTTTGATCATACGTATATGCTTATCTTCCCCACTTACATAAGTTTTGATTAGCTGAAAAGTCGTTTTTTTGTTATCTCCTATACCAATCTCTTGGTTGATGGCTATAAAATCCGACCAATCCTTAAAACGAAACCCTATTGCTTTACCTTTTCGTGCATGAAAAAATGTTATTAGTTCTAGTAGCTGCTCGTTTGATCTGACCCCGTAAGCTATGTTGTATCTAGTGCGTGCATGAGACCAATTGATGTTGCGCTGTTCACAACCATTGTGAGTTGTTACAACGTCAGTAGAAAATTCCGGTCCTCCAGTGGAACCATAAGATATATTTTCTGGAAATCTAATTTCTGTGAATGACATATGTCCTCCTGTGAAAGTAAAATAGTTTAGTTGAAGAAAATGTTGTAATTTGAAAGCGTTTTACATAGCAAATGACGCTATGGAAAGTGGGTGAGACCACTGAGTTAAACTGCTGTCACACCCACAGTTACTATACTCAGGTTCATTTGAGTTGTCAAGCAAAAAAATAAAATTTTATGGCAAACTGTAACTAGCCTTGCTTGTGACTTAATTCATCTACTTTTTTGCGTAATACATTCAAATCAGTTGCTCCTACAAACAGGCTATCTCCAATTATTAAAAAAGGTGTACCACCTACTCCCAAATCTCTTACTAGAAGCCTACTGTTGTTTATCATTTGCTCAATTTTGTCCGCGTTATCTTTTATGGAATCATTAAAATCGTCCTCATCAATCCCTATGTTTTTCACTATATCCAATATGCTTTCGTCTGAAAATTCTCCTTTGTGACTTAAAGCAGCATGGTGAAAATCGAAATATTTTTCTTTATCGAGAAAATAGACAGCTAAAGCACTTTTTGCTGCCTTTAAAGAAGCGTTACCAAGTATTGGAGCATCCCTAAAGATATACTTAATTTTGCCGTCGTTAATTAACTGCTTTATATCATTCTTTATAGCTTTGCAATGTCCACAAGAATAGTCAAGGAAGCCTACAGCTATAACACTACTATTTTCATTTCCGGAGTAAGGATAAGTAAGGTCAAATATTTGATCCTTGTATTGTGAAATTTTACTTTTGGTTACATTATCTCGAGCAGCATAACTACTTTTAATCGACTCCTCTTTGAGAGTTTTTACGATCTTATCAAAATTTCTGCTTATATAATTATCTAATTTCTCACCTATATAATCATCGCTTAGCATTTGGCTGCGATTTGAAAGCCAATTGTTTATTATCGGCAAGCTTGCTATTGCTATTATTAAAATTAATAAAAACGATATTCTAGACATACAATTTATTTAAAAACCTACAACATAAAACTTTTAGTACACATTTATCTGTATATTAAAAGAAGCATCTAATGTTAATATATAAAAACATTTGTATCAAGTGTATTTTATAACCAGTTTTGCCTCAAATGCAAACTTTACACAATAAAACTCAAGCACATTACCACAAAGTTTATCAGAAGACTTGGTGATGCAAGTGACAAAACTACCTCCAGAATAGCCAATTATGAGATGCTCTATCTTTTACCGCCACGCTGTAAATACGGCGGTAAAACAAAGTTGATAATTTTATTCCGCTGTGTATAATTTTCCGCGGAATAAACATATGAGTGAACCAATAATTGGCAGAGAAAAAGAAATAGCTATTCTACAAGACAAACTTCTTTCTCAATCAGCCGAATTTATTGCTGTTTATGGTCGGCGTCGTGTAAATGTTGTATTATCTGCATTTTATCAGCATAATATAGAAGTAATGTAATGCAGATATTATGCCGATGCCGAATTATACGATTACTTCTAAAATTGCTAGTTGTCTTATAAGGATTGAAGCAGCAAAAGAAAAAGTGTTACATTTGCCGCTCACTGTATCAATGCTTTTGTCTCTTCGTGAAACTGCACGGCTTTATACCACACACTATTCTACTATGATTGAAGGAAATCGACTTGAACCTAAACAGATTGAAGAGGTTTTAAGTGGTAAAAGCCACTTTCCAAAATATAGGAGAGATGAAAATGAGGTTAAAGGATATTATGCAGCTTTAACTCAAGTTGAACAATGGGCAGCAAGGGAAGTGCCTATTACTGAGAAAGCTATTCAAACACTGCATGCTCTAGTAATGGCAAGTGGAAAATCTAAAATAAAATCAACACCTTATCGTGATGGTCAAAATGTTATCCGCGATAGTCTTACACGTGCAATAATTTATATGCCACCTGAAGCAAAGGATGTACCAAAGCTCATGAGCAGTATGATTGATTGGATTCGTAACAGTGAGCAAGTGCCTTGCCCAATTATTGCAGGTATTGCGCATTATCAATTTGTAACAATTCACCCTTACTATGACGGTAATGGTCGTACTGCAAGATTGTTGACTACATTAATTTTACACCTTGGTGGGTATGAACTAAAAGGACTTTATTCATTGGAAGAATATTATGCTAAGAATCTAGGAGCGTATTATGAAGCAATCAGTATAGGTCCATCGCACAACTATTACATGGGACGAGCTGAAGCAGATATTACTAAGTGGGTGGAGTATTTCGTAGAAGGTATGGCAAATTCATTTGAGAACGTTTTACAACGTATAAATAAAGAAGAATACCACGCTGATCAGACTGATCTTATACGTAAGCTTGATCCTAAACAGCGTAGGGCTCTTGAGCTCTTCCAGGAGTTTTCCGCTATTACAGCTAGTCAGGTTGGCGAACTATTTAATTTTAAGCCTCGTACCAGTGCGCAACTTTGTAAAAAGTGGGTGGAAATGGGGTTTATCAAGATTGTAGATTTTTCCAATAGAGGAAGGAAATACAAACTTAGTAAGCAATATGAAGATTTGATCTCAAATTAACTGAAAGCTCGCTAGACAGTGCATAGATCAAATTTCAATAAAGTGCTTGAAAACTAGATATAAACTTAAAATTTTAAAAACTGGAATATGTACAACAACTTACGTGACTTCATCAAAGACTTAGAAGAAAAAAAAGATCTGATTAGGATTAAGGAGGAAGTTTCAACAGTTCTTGAAATGACAGAAATTCATCGCAGAGTTTTGTCAAGCAAAGGGCCAGCGATCATTTTTGAAAATGTTATCACAGAAAATGGCAAAAATTCGATTCCAGTTTTGGTGAATTTATTTGGTACTATTAAGAGGATTGCATTGGGGTTGAACATAAACCCTGATGAACTAAGAGATCTTGGTAAACTTTTAGCATTTTTGCAATCACCTGAGCCGCCAAAAAACTTTAAGGATGCTATAAAAATGTTTCCTTTGTTGAAAGTCGTGTTATCGATGCGAAGTAAAGTCGTGAGCAAGGCTCCATGTCAAGAGGTAGTGCTAACCGGAGATGAAGTGGACCTAAGTCTACTGCCCATTCAAACATGCTGGCCAAATGAACCTGCACCACTTATCACCTGGCCAATTGTGGTAACGAAAGGACCCACGAAAGAAAAGCAAGATAATTTTAATCTTGGAATATATCGTATGCAGGTTATAGATAAAAAAACAACACTAATGCGTTGGCTTGCACACAGGGGTGGCGCAACTCACCATAAGCGTTGGAAGGAAGAAGGCAGAAATATGAAATTTCCTGCTGCTGCTGTGATCGGTAGTGATCCTGCAACGATTATTGCTGCGGTAACTCCAGTGCCAGAAACATTGTCAGAATACCAATTTGCTGGACTGCTGCGAAAGAAGCCGCTTGAACTTGTAAATTGTAAGACTATTCCACTTCAAGTGCCAGCTCACGCGGAAATCGTTCTGGAAGGCTATGTGAGTTTGGATAGATATCAAGATGAGGGACCATATGGAGACCACACTGGCTACTATAATTCTGTTGAGCAATTTCCAGAATTTAATATTACTGCAATTACTATGCGTAAAAATCCGATATATCTTAGCACTTTCACTGGCAAGCCACCTGATGAACCATCGATTCTTGGTGAAGCACTCAATGAAATTTTTGTGCCCATTCTTATCAATCAATTTCCAGAGATAGTGGACTTTTATCTGCCACCGGAAGGTTGCTCATATAGAATAGCGATAGTGTCGATAAAAAAATCCTATCCAGGGCAGGCAAAAAGAATTGTTATGGGCATACTTTCTTTTCTAAAGCAGTTTTTATACACGAAGTTTATTATCGTTGTTGATAATGATATAAATGTACGTGATTGGAAGGAAGTAATGTGGGCAATGTCAACGAGGATGGACCCTGTGCGTGATACAATCATGATAGAAAGTGTACCTATTGATTATTTAGACTTTGCTTCCCCTGAAAGTGGACTTGGAGGTAAAATGGGATTTGATGCGACAAATAAAATCCCGCCTGAAACCAAACGAGAGTGGGGAAAGAAAATTGAGATGAGTGAGGAAATAGTAAGGAAAGTCGCGGAGAAGTGGGAGGAATATATGGACTAGACTTCTTGCATAAAAGCAGAAAAAAGTTTGGCGTTTTTTATAATGCCGCATTAACTGATAATTGTGCGTCACAGTGCCCTTTTTTTTGTCATCCTATAGCTATACCGCCACGGTATCTCTTAGCCGCTAACAAGTAGTGGGATGACGAGCTTATCGTCATCCTGCCGCGAACCGTCATACCGCGATTCATTCGCGGTATCTCTAGATCCCGCTAACAAGCAGCGGGATGACGAATTACTTAACCATCATCTACACCGTTATACCGCGATTCATTCGCGGTATCTCAAAGCATAGATCCCGCTAACACGTAGCGGGATGACGAGGTCATG
>NZ_JBIXJM010000243.1:0-11952 GCF_044752445.1 Wolbachia endosymbiont of Drosophila barbarae
TGAGACGCCAAATACCCTAAGTTTTTTGTCATTAACCTGCACAGATTGCGAAGATAAATAAATAGCTTCACTGTTATGATAAGGGGGCTGGCGAAACTTGTAAAGGAATTTTTTACATCTAATTTATAGCTCCCTGCATGATATCACGTATTATCTATACCAAGGTGTTCTGCTTGTAGATATTATACCAACAATCCACTATTTTTTTTATGTCTTGTGGTTTAGTTTCTGGACCTATACTGATTCTAATTGAACACTCTGCTTGCTCTTTTGTTGCCCCCATTGCAAGCAAAACATGGGAAGGCTCAACTTTTCCAGAAGAACATGCGGAGCCATTACTAACTGCAATATAATTCAAGTCAAAATGCATGAGCTGCACATCACTCTTTACTCCTGGCATATAAATAAAACTTGTGTTTGGCAGCCTCTTAGAGTTTTTACCGAAGATTCTTATGTCACTGACAAGATTTAATAATTCACACTCTAATTGATCGCGTAGCTCCTTTACTTCATCCATTTTTGATAGAAGATCTGGAATATTTTGCAGTGCAGCAGAAAGGCCTGCAATCGCAACAATATTTTCCGTACCACCACGAAATCCCTTCTCTTGTCCACCACCTATTATAATAGGTTCTATCGCAAGTTCTTTATTGAATATTAAAACTCCACTGCCTGCTACACCGCCAAATTTATGGGCGGATAAAGTGAGTAAATCAACTCCTAAATCTTCCATATTAACTTTAATTTTCCCAACACTTTGAGCAGTGTCAGTGTGGCAAATTGCTCCAAATTTGTGGGCTATTTCAGCTATTTCCTCAATAGGTTGAATAACTCCGGTTTCGTTATTTGCCATCATAACTGAAACTATTGCTTTGTTTCCTTTAAGTTCGCTTAGAATTTTTTCTAGCTCTAAAAAGTCAACAATGCCCTCCTGATTAACAGGTATTATATATGGATTACATGCAGAATTAAGAATTGAAGGATGCTCTATAGCTGAAATTATATGCAGGTAGCCTGCTATTCCTCTCATAACAAGGTTATTCGCTTCAGTTGCACCAGACGTAAAAACTATTTCTTTATCACTTGAGACGCCAATAGCACCACGTACGTTATCTCTTGCATCCTGAAGAATCTTCCTCGCTTCTTGTCCTCTTTTATGTAGTGATGATGGATTGAGCGTTTGTTTTAACAAGACCTCAAATATACTTTTTTTTACATTTTCACTAATTGGAGCAGTTGCATTGTAATCAGCATATACGCAACCACTATTTTCTAAAGAGAATGGACTCATCTGTCACTTAAATAAGTTTACCATCAACTATAGCCATAACTATGTACGTTAGCTTTAACACGATAAAAAATTTATTGCAAAAACAGCGAAATTAATACATAATTAATAACTCACGTCATTAATACCTGTCAAGCGGGTTCTTATTAGGGGTTACCATGGTTGAAGTTTTTTTGAATAATGCAACAAGAAAGATAGAAGGTGAATACCACCAAAGCAAAGATGCCAACGCGCCGGTTGTGCTGGTTTTACATCATCATCCTCAATATGGTGGTAATATGGATAGTAAAATTGTACATAGTACATATACGTCTTTTATCGATAACAATTTTTCTGCATTGAAGATTAACTTTCGTGGTGTGGGAAAATCTACCGGAACTTTTGATAAGGGTATAGGAGAATTAACTGACGCTGCGGTAGCCATTGATTGGCTTCAGGAACATAATCCTAGCAATGTTCCAATTTGGATCGCTGGTTTTTCTTTTGGAGCATGGGTGGCTATGCAGCTAACAATGCGCCGCCCTGAGATAGTGGGTTTTATTGCTCTTTCTCTTCCGGTAACTAAGTACGATTTTTCTTTTCTTTCTCCCTGTCCAGTTTCTGGGCTTATAATACAAAGCAGTAATGATACAATCTCAGAAGAAAGCGATGTAACAGAATTAGCAAAAAGGTTGATAAATTCAGTAAGAAGTGATCACATGAAATACCATATAATAGATGATACTAATCACTTTCTAAAGGATAAAGAAGAGGAAGTGACTCAAATCGTGGACAATTATATAAAACTGCGCTTGAATAGTGCAACTATTTCTTTTCAAAAGGTCAAAAAAGAGGTAAGGGTAAAAGAATATGCCTAATCTTTACAAACAAGAGAAATGAGTGTAGTAATATAAATGAAAAGGTTTTGTTATGTTTAAAAAGCTATTATTTTTTGTTTTAGCTGTGTTTATGTTATCGGGGTGTTCCCTAAGTAAACAGCGTAAGTTAAAAAGTCCGTGTATAAAAAGCAATGAAAGCATTTCATGCGAGTTGTACTCTGTTAATGATCATTGGTTAGATAAGTATAAGGCATAGAAATTGTGCTATTTTTCCTATTCACAACTTCACTAATGATCGATCTCTCAATTGGAAAATGCAGTCTGCCTTTTCTGCAAGGAGATGATTGTGCGTTACTATAAGCATAGAGCTGTTATTTTCCTTTACGTACGAATGTAGCAGTAAAAACACCTTAAAAGAATTTGTTGGATCTAAATTTCCTGTTGGCTCATCTGCAAGTAAAAGCTTTGGAGAATTTACAATGCTTCTTGCAATTGCAACTCTCTGCCTTTCCCCACCCGAAACTTCAGATACCATGCTACTTGCTTTGTTTTCCAGACCAAATTTTTCCAACATTGCTTGCGAATTTTTTTTTGCTTCAGCTTTGCTTTTTCCTGCAATGAGTTGAGGAAGCATAATATTTTCCAACACCGATAACTCTTGTAACAAATAGTGAAATTGATAAACAAAACTAAGAAAATTTCTTCTTACATGAGTTTTATGCTTATTACTGGCTTGTGTGCAATTTATTCCATCTATCGTAACTATACCTGAAGTTGGCTTGTCCAACAAGCCTGCGATTTGCAATATAGTTGTTTTCCCTGCACCTGAATCGCCAATCAGCGCTACTACTTGCCCTCTTGTGACACTTAAGTTGATATCCTTTACAACAGCAGAATTGTTCTTGAAGCTTTTATCTACGGAAGTTAGTTCTAGTGCTACATTACCACCCATGTTTAAAAGATCCAGAAGGCATCTAAGTTTTAGTAATAATTAAACCGAAAAACTGTTACCACAACCACATTGAGACTTAGCAAAGGCATTCTTTATTTGAAAACCAGAACCACTAAGATCCTCAGTATAATCTATAACTGAGTTATTTAAAAATTTTGCTGAACAATTATCAACCATTAATACAGGGTTTCCATTTTCATCATTAATTACTATATCTTTACCTTTTTCGCTAAAACTGGAATGGCTTCTATAGTCCTCACTTTCTTCATAGTCATCATCTTCGTCTTCGTCATCAAACTCATCATCGTAATCATCGTCTTCATCATCCAAAGATAGATTTTTATTCATTTGATCCATAAGAAAATTGTATTTGAAGCCAGAACATCCACCACCTGAAACTGCAACCCGTAAAATGGAACTCTTATCCCCTTCCTGCTCTGCAAGAGAGTGGATTTTTTTTAGTGCATTATCAGTTAAGTTGATGTTGTAATTTGTTGACATAGTAACCACCGTTTATTATTGATAACTTATTATAGTAGAAATTTTACATGTCAAACAATAATTTTCTATTAAATTATGCATGTTTTCCAAGCAAAACAAAAGGGAGATACTTCAAAGAGCCAGAAGATGAGAATCGCAGCTGCTTTCAGCGTGATAGGGACCGTATCATTCACTCTAATGCGTTTAGAAAGTTGGAGTACAAAACACAAGTTTTTATCAATTATGAGCACGACTACTATCGCACTCGGCTTACTCATAGCCTTGAAGTTGCACAAATTGCAAGGTCCATTGCGCGTAGACTTGGCTTAAATGAGGATATCACTGAATGCATAGCGCTCGCACATGATCTTGGTCATCCTCCATTTGGTCATGCAGGTGAAGATGCTCTAAAGAAATCAGTTCAAGATTTGAATCTTGATAATGAGAAGTATGAGTTTGATCATAATGTTCAAGCTATAAGGATTTTAACTTATCTTGAACAAAAACATGCTGATTTTGATGGTATGAATCTAAGTTGGGAGGTGATTGAAGGAGTTGCAAAACATAACGGTCCCTTGCTTGGTCAAAACGCGGAGTCTTCTACAAGTAATCAGCTGTTATTAGAATACAACAAAAAATATGATCTAAAACTTGAAGAATTTTCAAGCATTGAAGCGCAAGTTGCTTCAATTGCCGATGATATTGCTTACAGTGTTCACGATCTTGATGATGCACTCAGGGCGAATTTAGTAACCATCGAAGATTTGCTGAATGTTCCTTTAATTGAAAAAATGTTTAAAGACATAAGGAGCAGATATTCAGAATTGCCTCAGAGCAAACTCATACATGAATCACTGAGTGGAACTATAGGAACTATGATAAGTGATGTTGTTTCTCAGACTGAAAGAAATATTGAAGATCACAAAATAAAAAGCGTAGAAGACGTAAGAAGTCTAAATAAAATGCTAGTCACATTTTCACCAGAATTTGCGAATGCTACAAAAGAAATGAAAAGATTCAACATGGAGAAAATATACAGAAGCTATAAACTGAGTAGAACGATGAACAAAGCAAAACGCATAATACAGGAACTCTTTCAATGTTTTTATGAAAACCCAGGATTACTTCCCACAGAGTGGAGCAAACTCGCTTGTGAATCTCAGCGTTCAGTAATAATATGTGACTATATCTCAGGTATGACAGATAGATTTGCTATACACGAGCACAGAAGAATTTTTGATACCTCATACGAAATGACTTCTTTCTAATGACTGATGATCATTTCATGTCAATTGCATTAAGGCTTGCAGAAAAAAATCTTGGAAATGTTGCACCAAATCCTGCTGTCGGGTGTGTTATTGTAAAGGATGGTACAATTGTTAGTGAGGGATACACAGGGATTGGTGGGCGTCCGCATGCGGAGGTAGTCGCTTTGCAAAACGCTAAAGATTCAACTCATGCCGCAACTATATATATCACTCTTGAGCCATGTTGTCATCACGGAGTCACGGGGCCTTGCACTGCAAAAATCATAAAAGCTAGCATAAAAAGAGTAGTAATTGCAACTATTGACCCAGATAGTAGAGTTTCAGGCAGAGGCATGAAAGCTCTGAAAGAAGCAGGAATTGAAGTTGAGCAAGGTATTATGCAAAAAGAGGCAAAAGAACTGAATGTCGGTTTTTTCACCACTAAAGAATTACATAGACCATTTATAGCTTGCAAAGTCGCAACAACTCTTGACGGAAAAATCGCAACATTTACAGGCGATAGCAAATGGATAACAAGTGAAAATACGAGAAATTGGGTGCATGAGCTTAGAGCAAAATATGATGCAATTATGATTGGCAGCAATACTCTTATTAATGATGATCCACTCTTAACTTGCAGATTACCAGGACTTGGAAGTAGATCGCCAATAAGGCTAATTATAGATAGCCAAGGGAGATTAAAGGAAGAGCATAACATTGCAAAGACTGCAGACAAAGTAATAACTTGGGTCATCACAAATAAAGAAGTAGAGAAAAAAATAAAAAACATTAACTACTTAGTAGTTAATTCAAGCAACGCAGGTAAGGTTTGCCTAAAGGACATGGCATTAAAACTTGTTTCAGAAATTGGTATAACAAGATTATTAGTTGAAGGTGGAGGAGTGTTAATCACAGAACTATTAAAGTGTAATTTAATCGACAGGTTGATAATATGCCGCAGTGGTAAAATTTTAGGCAATGATGCCACTCCTTTTGTAGGAGATTTAGGGATTCAATTCATTAATAACTGTTATCAGTTTAAAAAAACAAAGATAATAGAGTTTAGTGAGGATATAGTTGAGGTTTGGGATAGGTCGTCATAATCCTTACATACTCAAACAGTAAAAAAAAGGTATCCGTTCAGCGGAGCGGTAAAATAAAAAGTAGACAAGGAGTGCTAAAAACATAATATCACAAGTAGTATGTGTGGTAAATATGTCTGATCTACTAGCTAGTCTTCTCAAGCTCTGTGAAAGCTTTAAAATAGAGATAGAGCAACTAAAAGCAGAGATAAAGAGGTTAGAGATAGAAAACGAAAATTTTAGATCTGAGAATAAGGCGCTAAGAATCGAAAATGCTGAATTGAAAGAAAGACTAGGTCTGAATTCACAAAATTCATCGATACCGAGCTCAAAAGAGTTATACAAGCTAAAGAAGAAAAAGAAAAAAAGTGACAGGAAAATAGGGGCACAGATTGGGCATGAAGGAAAGTATCGCCCTAAAATGGAAGCAGATGAAGTGGTGAAAATAGAGTTCTTGCGAGTGCGGAGGAGAAATTGCGATATCGAAAGAGCCATACATTCATCAAAAAGTTGATTTGCCAGCTTATGTTGTGGAATACCAATGGCCGCTGTTGCAAGTGTGGAAAAAGAAAAAGTAGCAGGCTACCAGAAGGTGTTACTGCGGATACATTTGGTCCAAAAGTTAAGTCAACAATTGCGGCGCTGAGCGGGTTTTACAAGAACTCGAAAAGAGAAGTAGCAAATATTATAAAAAATATTTTCAACCTGGACATCAGTGTTGGTAGCGTGTCAAATAGCGAGGCTAGAGTTGCAGAAAAATGCCAAGAAGCATATGAGCAAATCGAGCAAGAAGTAAGTAAAAGTGAAGTTCTGCATATCGATGAAACGAGCCATTATAACAAAGGTAAACTTGGTTGGTGCTGGATGTTTGCCAGTAATACAGCAAGTTTTATAAAATTGACAGAGTCAAGAGGAATGAAGGTTTTACAAAATAGTAAGTTCTGCAATCGCAATAGCTTACGACAGGTACGCAGCATACAACTACTTTGCCGATAAGAACAGGCAAATCTGTTGGGCACATTTATCAAGAGATTTTGAAAGATTAGCACATAGTTGAAGTTAAAGTTCTGGGCTGTTACTTAAGAAACGTAGCCACTGAATTATTTGCACTAAAAAAGGCCTTGCTAAAAAATGAGATAGATGTTTTTAGATTTACCAGACGTGCCAGAAAATTGCGAAAACGTACAAGGTATTACTTGAAGCCGTTTACCTGAAGCAATTGGAGCTTCTCGAGTTGCAAAAAATATTTTGAAATCTGAAAGAATGATGTGGAAATTTTTAGATGACCCAGAAAATATTCCGCTGACAAATAACCATGCTGAACGGCAAATACGGCATTATGTCGTTTATCGCAAAAATTCATATTTTACCCAATCGAAGCGGGGAACTTGAACGGATAATTTCATTATACTTGACATGGAAACAAATGGGCTTTCCAAAACCTCTTATCTATCATCTCTCACACCGCTTAGCTGAACGGATACAACCCAAGAAAGGTTTTTCTACGTCATACCGCCGCGGTATCTCAGCATAGATTCCGCTAACGAGTAGCGGAATGACGAATTTGTTGTTTTTCAAATTGTAGGTAAACCTAAGCCACTTTAGCTATATAGGGTCACAACAATAGATTTTTAAGATCGGTTACGGCCTTCTTAATATCTTCAGCCTTGAATATCGCCGATCCCGCAACTAAAATATCTGCACCTGCTTTTATTATATCAGCTGCGTTAGAAAAGTTAATTCCACCATCTACTGAAATTTGTGTTTTAAGATTACGCTCCTGTATCATTTTTTTTATAGTAGATATCTTGTTCAACTGTGAATGAATAAATTCCTGCCCTCCAAAGCCAGGGTTGACTGTCATAATCAGCACAATATCTAGCTCATGTATTATGTATTCAAGCACACTTGGAGAAGTTGAAGGAACAATTGAAACTCCAACTTGAATCGGTTTTTTTTCGTCGTTTACATTTTTGTATAACTTTATCTTTCTTATCAACCTCTCAAGATGTATCTCTGCTTCTGCATGTACAGTGATAATATCAGCACCAGCATTTATAAAGCTTTCAATGTGGTTACCAGGAGATTTGACCATTAAATGCACATCAAAAGGAAGATTGCTATATTTACGTATTGCAGAAACAACGCTAGGACCAATTGTAATATTTGGAACGAAATTCCCATCCATAACGTCTATGTGTATGTAATCCACACCTAAATCGCTAATTTTTCTTACTTCTTCCCCTAATTTTGCAAAATCTGCTGAAAGTATAGAAGGTGCAATTTTAATACTCATGAGCTGCCTTTTTTGCTAAAAAATAACTTATTTTTAAAACTCTGTCACCCTAAGCACCATCTGAGTAGCTAGAGGAACTGGATACTGATATCGGTATGCCTATTTAACTAGATCTTAAATTAGATAAAAAAAGGTAGTCTTGATAAAACTTATTTACAGCAAGTTTTTTTACATTTGGACTTTCTGTTTGTTCTTTTTTGTACCCTAATTTATAGCTTATTGAATCCTTGTATAAACTGATCGTTTTGTATGCTTTGTTCATCTCTCTAGGAAAGATGCCGTTAGCAATTACGACGCATAACCCTGTAGCTGTTGCAAAAGCTAGAGTGGTAAATGCTAGATTTTGTAAAAAATTCCTTCCACCAACTTTTTTTTCCTGTATATTAGCAGAGTGCGATTTTTTTGACACTTCTTCTAGGTATTCATGCCATATGTGATTGCAGTTCGTACACTTTACCTTTCTTCCAGATGCACCAATTTGCTCGGGAGATACTAAGTAAGTTTTAGTACAACTATTACATTGTATTTTCATAGCACTTACATATAAAGTAGTAACAAGCCCAAATGATACGAGCTACAAATTTAATATCAATATATATATAACAAATGGAAGGTTTGCAACTAAAAAAAGCACAGAGTGAGATAGAAGATATTTGGAAAAATAGAGAAAAATTTAATGACTGTAATCTAAAGAAAACAGCAAGAATAGCAATTAAAGAGATAATTGAGCTCCTTGATAGTGGCAAAATTAGAGTAGCAGAAAAGCTATCAAGTGGAGAATGGGTAGTACATAAGTGGATAAAGCAGGCAATATTATTACATTTTCTCACCGAAGAAAATAAAATAATAGATAATACTAATTGCTGGTTTGACAAGATCGGTAACAAATTTAGTGAATGGAATGAGGAGAAATTTCGCCAGTTAAAAATTAGAGCAGTTCCTGGGTGTTTTGTCCGCCGATCTGCTTATATAGGTACAAATGTTGTTCTAATGCCAAGTTTTATCAACGTTGGTGCATATGTTGATTCAGGAACAATGATAGATACCTGGTCAACGATTGGTAGCTGTGCGCAAATAGGAAAAAACTGTCATATTTCCGGTGGAGTGGGAATAGGTGGAGTTCTTGAGCCTATTCAAGCTTTACCTGTCATTATAGAAGATAATTGCTTTATTGGAGCACGTAGCGAAGTGGCCGAGGGTGTGGTAGTGAGAGAAGGATCAGTCCTTGGCATAGGCGTGTTTATTGGGGCATCAACAAAGATTATTGATAGAGAAACTAGCAAGGTATTTTACGGCGAAGTGCCACCTTATTCTGTAGTGGTACCAGGGTCTATTCCATCTAAAAATAATATTTCAACCTATTGTGCAGTCATAGTAAAAAAAGTGGATGAAAAGACGAGATCGAAAATCTCTATAAATGAAATATTGAGGGATTAAACTATCTTACTCCTTGTCGTCACTTTTTTTATCATTATTACTAACCACAGTAATGGCATACGCGCATAACTCTGAGAAAGAGACTCCATTTTTTTGAGATAGTTTATATAATTTTTGTAGACTTTCTTTTACTTTATTAGGAATATTCCCTCCACGTTCTTTTACAAGCCAGGAATCTTGATGATGAATTGGATGAGCATCACTTTTTGGATTTCCTATGTATATTGCAAAAGGTGAACTTTGTCCTTTGAAGTCACATTGTACAGTAAATTTTTTTATAGATTCAGCCATCTAAAGACCTCTACTTTTCTTTTTGGTCGATTTTATAGCAGGTGGAAGAGGTGGTTTCTTTATAAAATCTTGTCTATTGACAACACTTTCTCTACCTTCCAAAGCTCGGCGAACATCAGTTCTGCTTAATTGCGACTCTTTTGCTACCTTCATTCCATGCTTTGCCATAATATTAGCATATGCTAGTACTTTTTTTACCAATTCTAGATCACCATTTAGCATTTGAACTAGCACTTGAAACACTTCCGCTAAAGTTAGCCCATCAGCATTTATAACCTTGTTTTCTATAAAATTGACAGCTTCTTCAAATTTGTATTCAATACTATCATCTTGAGCTATAAGGGCAACATAATCGGTGTTTTTGTCGTCCATAACTGAAGCACTATTACTCACAAACTTAAGTGTATACTATATATATAAATACTCTACTATTTTATATTATGGCACGCTATAGTTAAACATTTATTAATAACATGCTCACTTATATACACGAATTAATTGACAAAAGTCAAGGATCAATATCCATCAGTGATTTCATGAATGCCGTTTTGTACCATGAAAAATACGGCTATTATACAAGTAAATTACCGCTTGGTAAGGATGGTGATTTTACTACCGCACCTGAGATCAGCCAATTATTTGGTGAAGTAATTGCAGTTTGGATAATGCATACATGGGAAAAATTAGGAAAGCCATCAAAATTTTCTCTAGTTGAACTTGGGCCAGGCAAAGGAACACTCATTCACGATATAATAAGAGTCACTAAAAAATACAGCAGCTTTTTTAATTCAATGTTGATCCACTTAGTTGAAATAAGCCCTACTTTACGGAAGATACAAAAGGAAAAATTAAAAAGCTTAGATGTTAATTGGCACAAAAATATTGACAACCTACCAGAACAACCAACCATTTTTTTAGCAAATGAGTTCTTTGACGCTCTTCCGATAGATCAGTTTGTATATCATGATGAGGGGTGGTATGAAAATATGGTGACAAAACAAGATGATGGCAGTCTCTTGGTGTCATGCCAGTGCGTGACACTGGAATCCAGAAAAAAAGAATCATGGATTCCAGTGTCAGCTACTCAGATGACAAATGGAAAATTTTTTAATGGTGCAGTGGTGGAAATATGTTCAGTTGGGGTTGAAATATTAAAAAAACTTGAGAAGAAGATATATAATAATAAAGGAGCTGCTTTGATTGTAGATTACGGTTATGTATACCCCGCATATAAGAGCACTTTGCAATCGATAAAACAACATAAGTATGCTAATTTTCTTGAGAATGTTGGTAATAGTGATATTACCGCACTTGTGAACTTTCAAGCGTTAAGAGATTCATTAAAGCATGTAGATTGTGAGATTTTAACTCAAAGGGAATTTTTATATCTTTTTGGCATAAAAGAAAGAACCCAGGCTTTAATGAAAAGCGCAAGTGATGAACAAAAGAATAGGATCTTTAGTGAATTCCTAAGGTTGACTGAAAATATGGGCACTCTTTTTAAAGCAATGCTATTGATATAGCTAACCCAAGAAAGGTTTCCCTACATCATACCGCCGCGATATCTCAGCATAGATTCCGCTAACGAGTAGCGGAATGACGAGCTTATTGTCATGCCGCCGCGAACCGTCATACCGCGATTCATTCGCGGTATCTCATCAGCTAACAAGCAGCAGTTCTACGTCATACCGCCGTGGTATCTTTTAGCATAGATCCCGCTAACACGTAGCGGGATGACGAGCTTACCGTCATGCTGCCGCGAACCGTCATACCGCCACGAACTGTCATGCCACCACGAACCGTCATACCGCGATTCATTCGCGGTATCTCTAGATCCCGCTAACAAGCAGCGGGATGACGGTTGTCTCCTAGCTGTCATCCCAGTACTGGTAGACTCAAATCACAATGCTCGTATAGCTGCAACCCTGGAGGTACTGTTTCTCACCCACTGGAGATATTGCACGGTACTATCCACTTGGTCGTCGTGGCGCGTTTCTGGGAACATTAAAATCTCATACTCAAAATCGTTCAGCCATACTGCTTGATGTGGCAGAAAAACCT
>NZ_JBIXJM010000243.1:12002-18778 GCF_044752445.1 Wolbachia endosymbiont of Drosophila barbarae
AAAATTGGTAAAGAGGAAGGGAAAATTGAAGTCGCAAAAGCAATGCTGGCTAATAATGTTGATGTCAACACTATTGTCAAGTTTACTGGCCTTTCTATTAGTGAGATTGAAGAATTAAGTGGAAATCTGTGAACGGTTACGTTTATTTTTTATCCTTATCATCAAGTGTAAATAAGGTTATTGTAGAGATTAAGCCTATTATAACTATTATTAACGAAAATGGGGCAGCTTCTCTATAGCGCTCATCGCTTACAAGTTCATATATTCTAGTTGATATAGTTTCAAAATTAAATGGTCTTATAATGAGTGTTGCTGTGAGCTCCTTGATAGTATCCATAAATACGAGCAAAAATCCCGATAATATACTCTTCTTGATGAGAGGGATATGAACATTCAAACATGTGGAA
The DNA here is from genome assembly GCF_044752445.1 of Wolbachia endosymbiont of Drosophila barbarae. Taxonomy (NCBI): domain Bacteria; kingdom Pseudomonadati; phylum Pseudomonadota; class Alphaproteobacteria; order Rickettsiales; family Anaplasmataceae; genus Wolbachia; species Wolbachia endosymbiont of Drosophila barbarae. The sequence continues at coordinate 12,410 of NZ_JBIXJM010000243.1, forward strand.
ATAGGTCCATGACCCATGGTATATGCAGTCCACTCAATTTCATTTGGTGTTTTTTTGAGCCCTGACTCTACCGCCTTGAAAGATATAGCAAAAAAACGGAATAAATATGAGTAAACTAATGCGCCAATAGTTCCTACTAAGCTAATTTCCACAACATATTGAGTAATGAAAGAGGATATTCTGCTTAAAAATATTATTATACTAATTGCGATAATTGCATTTGGAATTGCGTAGCCTAAAGAAATGAGACGTGCTACATTATTGATTACCTTATTTTTACGCGCCGTATATCCAATCATTATTGCAATGCTAATTGAGATTAGTGCGGTAATAACTGATAAACTAATGCTATTTGCTATTATGTTATAGAATCTTGCTTCGTATATGAACAACCCCTTCTCTATGCTCCAATATATGAGCGGAATCATTGGCAAAATAAAACCTATTAATATCGGCAATACACACATAAGATAAGCAAAGATCAACGGTATAGCGCCACTTATACTCCGTTTATTGTGATAATCTGAATTGGTATTGATTGAAGAGTAAGATATTCCTTTTTTTTGTAGTTTTTTTTCGATAGCTATTAGTATCACAACGAAAATTAATTCTGCAACTGCTAAAACAGTAGTTGAATATTTGTCATGCAGTAAAAACCAGGTGCGATATATTCCTGTCGTAAAAGTATCGATAGCAAGAAACTGTGGTGTGCCGAAATCTGTAATTACTTCCATTAGTACCAAAGACAACCCAGCTATAATTGATGGGCGTATGGAGGGTATGATGACAGAAAACAGGCTCTTCAATGAGGAGAACCCAAGCGTTGATGCAATAGTGACTGAGTTACTAACATTCTTTAGACTTGAGCGGACTAACATATAAACGTATGGATATAGGCTGAATCCCATTACTAATATTCCACCACCTAGAGATTTTATTTCAGGAAACCAATAGTCACCTTTGCTCCACTCTAAAATGTCTCTTAATGAGCTCTGCACCGGACCTGAAAACTCTAGTGTATTTACATAGACGAACGCTACTATATATCCAGGAATCGATATTGGAAAGAATAAAGCAATCTCAAAAATTTTACTTCCAGGAAATGAAAAAAATGTAGTGAGCCAAGCTGGAATTACTCCAAATATGAAGGATATTCCCCCCACTCCTATCATCAAAATTAACGTACTCAGTATATATTCAGGGAAAAGTGTGCTGATTACCCATCCGGAATTTGTTGTATCTGTAAATAGAATTGATATTAATGATAATATTGGACAGACGAATAATATACTTACTAGAAATAAGAATATATTTTTAAATACTCTTAAAAACATTAATTTGAATCTATATTTTATATTAAAATGTTATATGTAAAAACTGAAGATATCCAGTAATTATAGCTAATCCAAGAAAGGTTTCCCTACGTCATAACGCGATTCATTCGCGGTATCTCAGCATAGATTCCGCTAACGAGTAGCGGAATGACGAATTTGTTGTTTTTCAAATTGTAGAGCCACTTTAGCTATAACAGCCGTACTATTGAATATCTTTATAATTTTGTATATCATGTTTTTAGTTGATAAGTGAATAATCATGAGCTTCGTCATTGCAACTTTCTATCATTTTGTAGAACTTTCTAATTATTATGACATGAAAGACGAAATAAAAGCTACATGCAACAACGTTGAGTTAAAGGGCACTATACTCCTTGCAGAAGAGGGTGTTAATGCAACAATATCTGGTGAAAGAAACGCAATTGATAAAATATTCGATTTTCTACGTTCTGATTATAGGCTAAGGGACCTTACATGGAAAGAGAGTGCAGCAGAATATCAACCATTTAGCAAGATGAAGGTAAAATTAAAAAGAGAGATTGTGAATCTTGGTGTAAGCAATCTTGATATTTCCCTTAAGGGTAAATATGTTGATCCAGAGCATTGGGATGATTTTACTTCTCAACCTGACGTTTTAGTAATAGATACACGAAATGAGTATGAAGTGAAGTTAGGCAAGTTTAAGAATGCAATTAATCCACACACACAATGTTTCCGTGAGTTTCCTCAGTGGACAGAGTCATTTTCTGAGAGTAAAGACTTGAAAGTAGCTATGTACTGCACTGGTGGAATTAGATGCGAAAAATCAACAGCGTACATGAAAAATCTTGGATTTAACGATGTGTACCACCTGAAAGGCGGCATTCTTTCTTACCTCGAAAAAACTCATAATAAAAATAATAATTGGGAAGGTGAGTGTTTTGTTTTTGATGATAGAATTGCTGTTGATAACTCACTTACTCCAAGCAACACAATAAAATGCATACTCTGCTCAAATCAAGTTTCAACTGATAAACTGAAATCAGTTCCACGTGGCCAAGTGGTTTGTTCTGATTGTAAACTTCAGTGTTATAGCTATAATAAATAAAACATCATACTGCTGCAGTTGTATGCACGTTGTGATTTGAGAGCAACCTCTACCAGAAAGGGTGTCATGCCAGTGCCCAGACACTGGCATCCAGGTTCTTTTTTTCTAGATTCCAGCGTCACACGCTGGAATGACAAAAAAGCTGATTTTTAACGTAGATAATGGTTATGCAAGAAGTCTATTTCTTACCCTTAATCAGCTCTAAAGCCTTCTTCAAATCTATGCTTTCAATATCTGCACTCTTGCCCAAAGCAACGTTTGTTTTACCGCATTTTATATAGAATCCGTACCTACCGTTGCAGATAAAAACTTCTTTTCCTTTTTCATTAAGCCCGAGAGATTTTAGCTCTTTGCGTGGACTGTTTGCAATAATTTGTACAACTTCGCTCAATTCTGTATTCAGCACCTCTTTGGAGCTTTTCTTAAGAGAAAAGTATCTACCATCATAGAAAATATAGTACCCAAATCGCCCAAGGCCTATTTTTACTTCCTTTCCGGTTTCAGGGTGTTCTCCGATTACTTTTGGCAAGGAAAGTAACTGAGTAGCGGTGCTCAGATCAATCTCATTAACATTTATATCTTTTGGTATGGAAACCGTTTTTTTCTTTTTTAACTCGTTATTAAACTCCAGATAAAGTCCAAAAGGACCCTTTTTAATTACTACCTCTTGTCCTGTTATATCATCTATACCTAAACTTTTTGGATATTCTGAATTGTCGTTACTACCTGTAATTTCTTTTGTATGGTTGCATTCAGGATAGTTAGAACATCCAAGGAACACCCCGGCTTTTCCAAAGTTCAATTTCAATATGCCATCAGAGCAAGCAGGGCATTTTGTATTCACCTCTTTTCTTCCTTCTTCTGAACAAAACCAATCGACTACCAAATTGTGAATGCCGCTGAAAACTTCATCATGCGTCATTTGCTTGACAGAGTTTACATGACCAAAAAATGGCACCCAAAAGTGGCCTAACTCTTTTTTCCAATCTGCATGTCCATTTGAAATTAAATCAAGCTTTTCTTCCATTTGTGCTGTGAAATCATACTCTACACAACGCTGAAAAAAAGTTTCTAAAAATATAGTAACGATTTTACCACGACTGCTTGGAATAAACCTTTTGCTATCCAATGAAACGTACTCACGATCTTGTAATACCGAAATAATTGTTGCATAAGTTGATGGTCGACCTATACCGATTTCTTCCATTTTCTTAACGATACTTGCTTCACTATAACGAGGTGGCGGTTGAGTGAAATGCTGTTTTGGCTCAACTGAAATCAGCTTACACGCTTCCCCTTCCTTCATGGCAGGTAGCAGGCCTTCATTTTCGGCTTCCATGTTATCTTGATAGACTTTATAAAAACCATCAAAGAATATACTTGATCCACTTGCTCGCAGAATTACTTTCTGGTCAGTAGAACTAATTTCAACTACCACTTGATCAAGGATCGCCGATTCCATTTGACTTGCAATGGTTCTTTTCCAGATTAAATCGTACAATTTAAATTGCTCTGGCGTTAAGTAATCCTTAATACTACCCGGCGTTCTACTTATATCAGTTGGACGAATTGCTTCATGTGCTTCTTGAGCATTTTTGACCTTTTTTACATATTTACGAGGAGACTGCGGTAAATATTTATCACCATATAATGACTTAATTGACCCTCTAATTGAGTTTATAGCCTCATCTGCAATATGAAACCCATCTGTACGCATGTAAGTTATCAACCCTACAGTTTCACCACCAATATCGATACCTTCATATAAATTTTGCGCTATGCGCATAACACTTTTCACATTAAAATACAGTTTATTCACCGCATCTTGCTGAAGACTTGAAGTAATAAACGGAGGAAGCGGGTTTCTCTTAACTTGCTTGCGTTCTACTGTGCTTACAGCATATTGCCTTGATTCAATCTCCCTGACTAAGTTCTTTGCTTCTTCTTCATTCTTAATATCAAATTTTTCTAGCTTTTTATTGTCATAGTGGCTTAGCATAGCAAAAAAAGCCTCATCTTTGCTATTTTGCATTTCTGCTTTTATGCTCCAATACTCCTGTGTTATAAATTTACTAATTTCATCTTCTCGTTCGCATATAATCTTTAATGCAACAGACTGCACTCGCCCTGCAGACTTGCTTCCCGACAATTTTGTCCACAGCAGTGGTGACAAACTAAATCCAACTAGATAATCCAAAGCTCTACGTGCTTGTTGTGCACGCACTAAATCCATATTAATTTCACGTGGATTTTTTATTGCTTCTTGTACTGCTCTCTTTGTTATCTCATTAAAGACTACTCTATAAATGTTGTTTTCATTACTGATTGCTTTCTTTTCTTTTAATGTCTCTATCACATGCCAAGCCATTGCTTCCCCTTCTCTGTCTGGGTCTGTTGCAAGATATATATCTGATGCTTTACTTGCTGCTTTTACTAGCTCTTTTATATATTTTTCTGCTTTTTCAATGGTTTCATACTTTATAGCAAAATCATTATCAGGATCGACAGAACCGTTTTTTGCTGGAAGATCCCTCACATGTCCAAAGGATGCAGCTACTTTGAACTCTTTACTCAAATATTTACCTATTGTCTTTGCTTTTGCAGGTGATTCAACTATTAATAACGCCATACTGTTAATTATTTTAGTACTTAAAGATAATATGTTGAGAAATATACAATGAAAAGTAAAAAAATATTTTAATAGGTCTTGTGAATTTTACAAAGTAGGTTCTTGACCCTCTTTAGAAAACCCTTGGATGTTGATATTTTCAAGCGACTTTGAAGGCTCATTACAATAGTATATGATCGCAGCAGCAACGAGAAGCTAGATTCCAGTGTCAGCTACTTGCATGACAAAAAAAGGAGCGCTGGGATGACATCCTCCCTTGTGGAAATTGCTCTCAAATCACAATGCCCGTACAGCCGTAACCCTGGAGGTACTGTTTCTCACCCACTGGAGATATTGCACGGTACTATCTACTTGATCATCGTGTCGAGTTTCTGGGAACATTAAAATCTCATACTCAAAATCGTTCAGCCATACTGCTTGATGTGGCAGAAAAACCTTGCCAGACTCTATAATCGGAACAATTTGATGAAATCGAGTGAGCTTACCATCATGTGGCACTATTTCAATAATCGGTAAATCACTGTTTGTCTTTAGCTCTTGCACCAATTGTTGACCACTTGTTTTTGCTTCGATTAAAATTGCGTGTGGCGTCCATCTTGCAGCTAGTGACAAAACCTGTTCTTTAAGCTTTGGATACTCAAGCTTTGCGCGATATACGTCGAGTAAATAGAATTTATTATCTATTTTTGCCCAGGTGGTGCAGACACTAAAGTTGCTCATGTTACTTGTTGAAACCGCAGTATCCCAACTTTGTGTTACATGCGAGAGATTATCAGGAACATTTTTATAGCGCTTTAGCCACTCTCGTTTGACTATACCACTTGAAAGCGGCAGAGGGTTTTGTTGATATTGAGCAGCAAAAGCGTAACTCCCAAGTTCAGCTTTTATTATCTCAACTTCTTCTTTTCCTCCATCGAGGGAATATAACAACTGACCTTCTTCTCTTGAATATAATATCCTTACAGGTGACGCTGGTTTATTATATAATCGCCTGGTCGCACAATGCTGAGCTACTCGGATGATAGGCACGGGAGGTATTGGCTTTTTGATTGAATAAATAACCTGCTTATTTTCAGAAATCATTGGCAAACAAATATGATGCCATATGTTTTTTGGCTTGGAGAGAAGGTGTCCAGTTAAGTCCTCCTGGTGTAGCCTGTGCATTACAAGAACGATGACTCCTTTTTTTCTATCGTTCAGCCTGGTTACTAAAGTCTGATCAAACCAGTTTGTGGCACGCTTTCTAAGCGTTTCACTCAAAGCTTGAGCAGAACTGAGCGGATCGTCCACAATGATAAAATCACCACCTTCACCAGTTA
>NZ_JBIXJM010000244.1:0-8708 GCF_044752445.1 Wolbachia endosymbiont of Drosophila barbarae
GCAGCAGAAGACCTTGCATGACCTCCAAAAAATGCTTTTACTCTTTCAAGATAAGTAGGTGGTTCTGCAGGGATTTCTATTTCATCTATTTTAGAATATATTGCCGCGTCTACGACTTCATCCGTTATTAACTCCCTTAACCTTTGTTTTATCTGCCCTCTCTGAATATGCTCCCCATAGTCGTTATAAAACTTTACATATAATTCCTTAAACACGAATTCTTTTATAGCATCTCTTGTATAAGAAATGCCGTCCTTTACTTCATCACTCACGTTGCTCAAATCCACCCCAGAACTTGGTGAATACAAATTATCAAAATTTTCTTTCAAAACTTTTATTTTATGGTAGTGCTTATCCACATATTTCTCAAGAAATCTTTTAGTAGCATTACCAGCCAACTTCCCAATTAGCTGAGGCTCCAGTTGAGCTGCAAAGTTGTTTTCTGCTTCAAGGCCACTTAATGCATAAATAATACGGAGAAGCATTCCAGGACCACATTGGCGGTTACTTTCTTCAAAGCGAACCAGTAATATAGATTTCAATAGTTCTACGTCTGCATTTTGCTCTCTTGCCGCAATTAAAACTAAATTTATAGCCTGTGTCAATGTCAATCCGGTTTGTGAATCTACCCAATTTACCCACTCCCCAGTTTCATAACCATCCAATCTTAGATAAGGTTCTATCATTCGTTTTTGCTGACTTGTTAAACCGCTTATATAACTTTTAAACTCTTCATCCAACTCATTTAACGGCGTACCATGTTCTTCCTTTAATTTTTTGGCACATTCAATAACGCTTTGCTGAAAACTTCTAGTATGAACGCTCTGACTACTAGTACCCACATCACTTACATTAAACAAAAAGCTTAGCTGCTTTGCATTCAAACCCAAAGGTGAAAAGAGTTTTACTGATGGATATTTTATTAACTCAAGAAGTGCTACTGGAATTAGCAGTGCATAATTTAACAATAATAAACCAAAATTAAATATAAGAAACCCACGTAGAGCTGATACCTTTGATGCAATATACAAAAATGGAAGCTGTAGGTAATATATCAAGTGTATACTGAAGAATAAGATTTTGTCCTTTAATTTTATTGTTGGATCTTTATAAACCTCAAACAACATGCTATTGCTATCAATATTGTTGTTTTTAAAGGAGGTATAGTTGTTTATGATCTTCTCTTGCAAGGGAAGAAGCATTTTATTCAGGCAAATAAACGCAGCAATAACAATAAAACCTGTAGCCAAAAATGCTAGTGCAGGGCTAGAAGTGCTTGTAGATAAATAGGCATAAAGACCATCAACAATTAAGTTTTTGTATAATCTTTCAAAGGGACGAACTAGAATCGGGTCAAGGATATAGTTAACAAGAAGATTTAAATAATACACGAGAAACAAAAGTGCAATCAAAAATGCAATAATACTACAAACAACCAAAAATGCTTTTAATCTCGGATTCATAACCCCCTCTTAATAATCTGTTAATATAATCTATTTTAGGAATAAATTGAAAAAAATGCAAGTTTTTATGTTAAAAGATCAATTGAAATTTCTGAGTTTAGGGTATATTGTTAATCTATTTAGATAAGAATTATTGTGTCAAATAAAATAGGTTTTTGGGCTATTTTTGCCTTAGTGATTAGCAGCCAAATTGGCTCTGGAATTTTTATGCTTCCAATTAGCCTTGCTCCATATGGCATGTATAGCCTTATAAGCTGGATAATATCAGGGCTTGGTGCTATATCTCTTGCTTTAGTTTTTGCCTCACTCTGCGCAAAATTTCCGGAAACGGGTGGCCCTCACGTCTATGTAAAGCATGCTTTTGGCCCTGCTGCAGCTTTTTTTGTTGGTTGGACGTATTGGGTGATCTCATGGGTTAGCACAACAGCCGTAATAGTTGTGGGTGTTGGTTATCTTACACCATTTTTCCATGAAGATATTCAAAACGTACATCTGTTTTTAGAGATGTTATTACTTACAATTATTACACTAATAAATTTTAGAGGAGTAGCTACTGCTGGACGTGTTGAGTTTTTATTGACGGTGATAAAAATTTCTGTATTGCTTGTAATACCTATAGCAGCATTGTTTTTTTTTGATAGAAATAACTTCATCATAAGTGAAGAAATATCAAATCTTACAACATCGCAGATTCTTGCCCGTTCTACACTTATTACTCTATGGGGTTTTATTGGAGTTGAATTGGCAACAGCACCTGCAGGGTCAGTTGATAATCCAGCTAGAACAATACCAAGAGCTGTGGTACTTGGAACAATCTCTGTTGCTGTTGTGTATTTTATCAACAATCTTGCAATTATGGGATTAATAAATGGCAATGATTTAGCAAGTTCAAGAGCACCATATGTTGACGCAATAAAAATTATGGCCTCTGGCAATTGGCACTTGATTATTTCTATAACTGCGTTCATTTTTTGTGTTGGTACTTTAAACGCTTGGGTACTAGCTAGTGGACAAGTGGCCCTTGGCCTTGCAAAAGATAAACTGATGCCACAGTTTTTTGCTCAAAGAAACAAGCACGGTTCTCCTTTCTGGGGCATAACAACTAGCTCAGTTGGAACTGCAACTTTACTAATCCTCACTTCAAGCAACAATTTTGCTAAGCAGATCACATCAATTATCGACTTTTCTGTAGTTTCATTTTTATTTGTTTACCTTGCATGCAGTCTTGCTTTTCTCAAAGTTATTGTGCAAGAAAAGAGTTGTTACAAATTTTTAATTGGCAGTATAGCAACAACCTTTTGCTGCTGGGTAATATTTGAAACTTCTGTGAATACCTTGCTGATCGCAAGCTTATTCACTGCAAGTGGCGTACCTCTTTATTTATTTTGGTATCGCAGAGTTTCTGTATAGCAAATGTTATGTATCTGTTCAGCAGAGTGGCAAAATAAGGTAGACGAGAAAAGACAACTATAGGAAGAAATGGGTGTCATGCCAGTGCGTGACACTGGCATCCAGTTCTTTCGCGCAGTTCCATCAAAAACGTTGTAAAGGATTAATCGCTTTCGTGTTTACCAACTTAGTGCCCAATCTGGATCCCAGATACTGTCTCTGCTGTCAAACAAATTATCCAACAAAATTACAATTAAATGGTTGATTATTTTTAAGAATACCAAAAAAGACATGCATTAATTTTCGCATTAACGCAAGAACTATGACTTTTGGACATTTGCCTTTACTTGCTAGACGCTGACAAAACTTTTGAAAATGATTATTATGGTTTTTGACTACTATAGCTGGCATATAAAGAGCTTTTCGAATACGCTCAGATCCTATTTTGCATATGCAACTTCTCTTACTTACTGACGATCCCGATTGATAATGTCCTGGCAGCAAAAGCTGTAAATTGTTTAGCATTGTCAAAGTTATCAACTGATGGCATTTCTGCGACAACAGCAACAGCAGTAAGATATCCTATACCTTTTATAGTCTTAAGGTTTTCCACCATATTTTTTAGATGTGGATAGTTATTTATATGCTCATTAATTTCTTTTTCGAGAACAATAATTTGCTTCTCTATTGCCAAAATTACTTTAGATATAGCTTCTTTGCAACTGGAATGCATATTTTTGTTTTCCAAGCGATTTGTCTGTTGCACCTTATCATCTTTTAGCGATTGCATGCAACGGTAAAGCTCCCTCAAATGCCTCATTTCAGGTGCAATGGGCTTCCAAAGAGCAGGTTTGTTGGCGATACAAAATCTAGCTATCATAGCTGCATCTGATTTATCTGTCTTATTTCTGAGCAGCTCACTTTTGCCAAAAGCTTTCTGGGTTTACTATACTGACATTATGTCCTAAATCGTGCATAAAAGTAGCCAAATCTTCTCCATACCAACTAGTTGCTTCAAGACATAAATGAGTAAGATTTGCTCCATGGCCATTGCACCAAACTACAAGTTTTGCAAAACCATCTTGATTATTTTGAAAGACTTTGTGTCGTTTTTTACTGTCCACTAACAAACATCAAATTTCTTTTTTGAAATATCCACACCCAAAATAGCATTTACTTGCATAAAATTGCCTCCAAGACTATAAATAAACTGAGAGTTTAGACTAACCTTGTAATACGGGATATAATTCCAAAAGATACTGTTCAGTCTTTAACTCTATGGGAGGGAAGCAAAATCTGGCTTAATGGCATTAGTGTCGCATCAGCTTCACCCTCCCTGTGAGGTATTTTAGCTCTAATGCCTCATATCATAAAGATACAAGTGTCACGCACTGGGATGACGAGAAAGGAGCACTGGAATTTTTGTTTCAATATTTGTACATGAGCCATGCATCTGAACAGATACAATGTTATAACTAGAGATAATTTTTAAATGATTGATATTTATGAACTACGACTTTTCTTGTTGTCCACTTGTTCAACATTACCCTTCTCAAGTTTACTATCTACTTCTTTTGTGTGTTCATCATCTATACTAGTTTCATCTTTTATCTTACTAGGGTAATCTTCCTGCGATTTTTTATATGCTTCCATGTTGTCATATATAGGGTTACTGATGATTTCTATTTTTTCAGGTGTGAAAATCCTTGCTAAAAATCTCCTTATTATTGGTATTGACCTTAAGAGATCTCTTAGCTTTGAAGATTCTTGTCTTTTGTTTAGAGACTGTTGGTCTATTTTAGAGGTTTTTACACCATACTTTTTATCATCAAAATTTATTGTAGGCTTTCTTTTATTCGAAAGAACACTTTGGGCCTTTGATCCATTGGTTCCTTCAGGCCCTTGAGGTGTAGACATTGCAGGTTTAACCTTAGTTTCATCGTATTCCTTACTCATCTTTCATTTCACTATGTAATATTACTAATATTGCATAATAATAGCTAAATTACAATTAATTGCAAGGTAAAAATATTAAAACAATTGTAAATTTTGTCAGTAAAAATATAATAGAACTTTAAAATTAGAGGTTCATCTATATGAGATACAAAATTGCTGTTATTGGAGCAACCGGAAGAGTAGGGCGTGAGGTATTAAGCACGCTTGCTGAATTTCAAGATGAGGCGATAGATTGCGTTATTGCACTTGCATCGAAAAAATCAGAAGGGAAGAAGGTGAGCTTTGGTGACAAAGAGTTAACAGTTTTATGCCTTGAGGATTATGACTTCGTTGGAACTAATGTAGCCATTTTCTGTGCTGGATCTCATGTTTCTGAAGAGTATGTACCAATTGCAACACAGGCTGGATGCATCGTGATAGATAACAGTTCCCATTTTAGAATGAAAGAGGGTGTGCCACTCATTATTCCAGAGATTAATAAAGAAAAAATTATGGAATATAAAAACCACAACATAATATCCAATCCAAACTGTACTACAATACAGATGCTGCTAGTACTACATCTATTACACCAAAAAGCAAAAATAAAGAGAATCGTTGCTTCAACTTATCAATCAACTTCTGGTGCAGGCAAAGCAGCAATGGATGAGCTCTATGACCAGACAAAAAAAATCTTTATGAACGAAGCTAAAAAACCCAAGATATTCTCTAAGCAAATAGCATTCAATTGCATTCCCCATGTAGGAGAATTCATGGAAAATGGCTCTACAGAAGAGGAATGGAAAATGCAAGAGGAGACAAAAAAAATTTTAGAGGAAAATATAAAAGTTACTGCAACTTGTGTAAGGGTACCCGTCTTTATCGGTCACGCTATGGCAGTAAATGTGGAATTTGATCAACATATCACTGAAGAACAAGCTCGTGAAGTGCTAAGTGAAGCCGAAGATAGTGGAGTTTTAGTGTACAACAGGCGTGAAGATAGTGAATACATAACTCAAATTGATGTTGTACAGGAGAATGCTGTATATGTATCGCGTATTAGAAGAGACAATACTGTTGAGCACGGATTAAATATGTGGATAGTGGCTGACAACCTGCGCAAAGGCTCAGCATTAAATATAGTGCAGATTCTTGAGATTTTGATAAGAGAGCATTTGTCAATCAAGTGCATATAGAGCGCACGTACGTTGTAATTCGAAGGAAATTGTATATCACATGGCAGCGCGTGACGCTGGAATGGCTTTGTTGCATCGCTACTTATGAAAGGCTAACTATAATTAGGATTATAAGCAACTTATTGAAAATCTTGTTTTTTTTGCAATCAATCTGATCAAATTTAAGAATAGTAACTTGTTATTTATATTAATAAATTTAATTCTATTGAAAATAGCTAAAGCATTGAAATTCTTGAATTTTAGCCGGATTAGTGAGTGGTAGTGAAATTTCTTTTACTCAAATTTAGGTATTCACTGACCGTTCTTGTTATAAATACCAGAATAATAAGCTACTGATATTCTCCACCTTTTTTATCTTTAATCCATCATAGCTAGCGATGCAACAAAGCCGGCTGGATTCCAGTGTCAAGCCCTGGAATGACACCATTTGCTGTGCAGTTTACCTTCAAAAATGAATGTTCGTACAGCTATGGAATAAATCGCGGTATGACGGTTCGCAGCGGTATAGTAACTCGTCACCCCGCTACTTGTTAGCGGCTGAGATACCGCGGCGGTATGACGTAGAAGCTATACTTTTATACTCACCAACTCAGTATCCAATCTGGATCCAAGTAGTTAAGCTATTCGGATGACACCCTCATAAAGTGAAATGAGATCCCGCTAACACGTAGCGGGATGACGGGAAAAGAGGTACTGGGAGACATCCCTCCTGGTAGACCCAAATCACAATGTTCGCACAGTTGTGCGTCACGCGCTGCCGAACACTGTATGGTTATACAAGAAAAATTAAGGCTTAAAAGGAAACTTAAGCAGCTAATAGGACCTAAGCCTTCTTAATAAAACATAAAAAGCCCCTTTACCACCATGTTTTTTCGTAGCTTGCTGGTAGTATAGAACCATATGCTGGATTTTAGTATCATTTAACCACTTATTTAAGTTATTCTTTATAGTGTCTGTTTTATTTGTTGCACTGCCGTATCCCGTAATTACTAATAAACATCTATTTCCTGCTCGATAATTTTTGATAATAAAATCTATCAATTTACAGTAAGCATCCTCTATATTATAGCCATGCAAATCGAGCTTATCGCTTATAAAATATTTACCCCTATCAACTTTTGATTTTGTGTTTTTGTCAAGACAAAATGATGAGTTACCATTATTGGTATTAAGAAAATTCCTTTGTAAGTCGGAGGTACCTTTATCAACCATAGACTTTATATTTACTTTATGATCAACTTTTAAAGTAACTTTTCCACATTTTATTGGCTTAACATTTTTTTGCCAATCCAACTCATCGTCCGACATAAACGCATTAATCGAATTGTATAATTTTACAACAATATCCAAACATAGTAAAATGTTGCTTATTCTATGAAAATCCAATTTTCGATAATACGATGAAATCGTCAAAAACTAATGAGAATTTTTGGCTGTATGGAAAGCACACCTGCATGTCAGCACTGAAGAATAAAAATAGGCGGTGTATAGAACTGTTAGTAACAGAAAATTTCTATAGAGAACATGAAAAAGAAATTAGGCAATGTGCAAATAGTAAGGGCATTAAAGTTCGATTAGTAGAAAACAAAATACTTAATGACGTTTTACCCAAAGGTGCTAACCATCAAGGAATTGCTTTAAATGTTGCCCCTATTCTTTATAACTTAAGCATCGAAGAAGTAGCTGAAAGCTCAAACGACAGCTCTACTATAGTCATTTTAGATCAAGTCACTGACACACACAATATTGGGTCAATTTTAAGAACTTCGGCCTGCTTTAATGTTAACGCATTGGTTTTACCACATAACCATTCACCAAGTGAAAATGCATCTATTGCAAAAGCAGCAAGTGGAGCTTTAGATATCGTTCCGCTAATATACGTTACAAATATAGTGAAAACTATGGAGTATTTAAAAAAGGTCGGTTACTGGTGTTATGGGTTTGATTGCAATACTAAAGAAAATATAGATGAAATAAAGAGTTTTGAGAAAAAAAGAGTAATTATTTTTGGTTCTGAAGAGAAAGGGGTACGAAGACTAGTTAAAGAAAACTGTGATTATCTTTTAAAAATACCAATGTCAAATGCAATTAACAGTTTAAATGTTTCAAATGCAGCAGCAATAGGCCTATATTCTATTTATATTAAAACAAATGCCAGCGCATAGCTGTTTATAATAAAAATACTTGATAAAAATGTGGTTTTATATTATAATGTGTTAAATAATAGACAAAAGGAGTTATATTATGTCTTACATGAGAAATGAACAGGATATTCGCTCTCAAGGCGTTTATTATAGTGCTGGGCTTAGAAGTTACCTAACTAAAGTATACAATTACATGGCTTTAGCTTTGGGCGTCACAGGACTTGTTGCATTTTTAACGGTGTTTTCTGGTCTTTTTCAGGTGATTTATTCTAATCCCGTCCTATCGCTTGTGGTAATGTTATCTCCGGTTGCATTGGTGTTCTACATGTCTTATAGAATTCAACACCTAAGTGCTCAGTCTGCCGTTACTATATTTTTCTCGTTCTCAGTGTTAATGGGGCTTTCCTTATCTTATGTTTTTATAGTTTATACTGCAGAAAATATAGCAAGGGCGTTTTTCATTACATCAATCATGTTTGGCTCTATGGCTTTATATGGCAATACTACAAAAAGAGATCTTACAAGTATGGGCTCTTTCTTGATTATGGGAGTCTTGGGGATAATTATAGCATCCATAGTAA
>NZ_JBIXJM010000245.1:0-5524 GCF_044752445.1 Wolbachia endosymbiont of Drosophila barbarae
GAGAGTGACAACTAGCTAACACGGGGTTTCTTTTGCCTTTTTTTCTGCTTAGTAAATTTCTTAAACATTTGCAGCGTAGGTTAGTTGCATTCAAAAGCAGCTAAATTGCAGTGTTTAAGACTTAAAAACGCCAATACTGAAAATAGACAATGACTAGGGTTTCTTTTGCCTTTTTTTTCATTTGGTAAATTTTTTAATGTTTATGGCTAAACGACAACCGTCATCCCGCTGCTTGTTAGCGGGATCTCTTGTTAGCGCCGCGGAGGTATGACGGTTCGTGGCGGCGTGACGATAAGCTCGTCATCCCGCTGCTTGTTAGCGGGATCTAGAGATACCGCGAATGAATCGCGGTATGACGGTTCGCAGTGGCATGACGATAAGCTCGTCATCCCGCTACTTGTTAGCGGCTAAGAGATACCGCGAATGAATCGCGGTATGACGGTTAAGTAGGGTGTCATCCCAGTGTCACGCACTGGGATGACATTATAGGAGCACTGGGATGACACCCTCTTGGATGGAAATCAGTGTCAGATAATTTCATGACACCAGTTGTTGTAAACTCACTTTTTCTCGATTTTTTGGTTTATCTTGTCTACCTATTTTGCCACTCTGCTGAACAGATACACTCAACTAATGGTCAATACATCTTCTATTAAAAATTGTACAAATTCATTGCCATTCCAGTAATTCATAGAGATTTTACCCAAAATAGCTTTAACATTACCCTGCATGATAGCAGAGCCAAGATGAGTATTTGCAGAACGAAATGCAATAGCTTTTACCATAACATTATCATCAGCAATAAAACATTTTATATGGTCAACTCCTATAACTTCAGGCTTTCTTATCTTTGCTCCTTGGATAATAAACCTTGGTTCAGGATTTCCAACTCCAAATGGTCCCAAGCGTTGCAATTGATTCCATAAAGACAAATTTATTGCTTTAGCAGTTACTATACTATCAGCTTTTAAAGTTTTCTCATTTATAGAGTTTGAAAATCTTTCAGTAAAAAAATCATGCAAATCATTTATTTTGTCTTCTTTAATTGAAAATCCTGCCGCCATACTATGGCCACCACCTTCAATAATCAAATTTATAAACTTTGCGGAAAGGACTGCAGCACCGATATCAACTCCCAAAATTGATCTACAGCTTGCTTTTCCTATTCCATTATTTAAAGATATCACTACTGTTGGCAAGTGAAACTGCTCCTTTAGCCTTGATGCAATTATACCAATTATTCCCTGGTGCCAATTGCCACTTATCATTATAAAATTCGCACCTGATTGGGTAGACTCTTCCGCTTGTGCTGTAGCTTCCAAGAGAGCCTCATTTTCTAACACTTTTCTTGCATTATTCAAATCTATTAATTTTAGCGCGATTGAATGTGCCTCTTCTTCATCATCGGTGGAAAGCAACCTTGCACCGAGCGATGCTTCTCCAATTCTTCCTCCAGCATTTATGCACGGTCCAATGCTAAACCCCAACCGCGAAACACTTGGTTTTTCAAGGATTCCCAAAGCATCAAATAAAACACGCAAGCCAACGTTTT
Source organism: Wolbachia endosymbiont of Drosophila barbarae (assembly GCF_044752445.1). NCBI lineage: Bacteria > Pseudomonadati > Pseudomonadota > Alphaproteobacteria > Rickettsiales > Anaplasmataceae > Wolbachia > Wolbachia endosymbiont of Drosophila barbarae. The sequence continues at coordinate 1,553 of NZ_JBIXJM010000245.1, forward strand.
TTCTTGTTGACATAACTTTTAATCCTTGTGAGACAAGTGCTCTATTGAGGCCTGTGATCTGCATAACATCACAGACAGTTCCCAGAGCAACCAAATCCAATAGATCAAATAAATCTGGTTCTTTTTTATTGGTAAAAAATCCTTGCTCACGTAGGCTTTTATTAAGAGCAACAATTAGCAGAAATGACACTCCAACTGCTGCTAGGTTATTATAAGGAGAGCTTTCATCAAGGCGGTTTGGATTCACAACTGCTACGGCGCTTGGTAATTTTTCCGTACCAAGGTGATGGTCAACAACTATAATATCAAGACCAAAAGCCTTTGCATCTTCTATTGGTTGATATGCAAGCGTACCACAATCAACGGAAATACATAAATCAATTCCATTCTTTTTAAGTTGTAATAAAGCATCTGTGTTTAATCCATAACCCTCATCAACACGATCTGGAATGTAGATTATAGAGTGTATACCGATTGCTCTTAGGTACCTGTTAATCAATGCTGACGATGTTGCACCATCAACATCATAGTCACCAAATATTGCAAGGTTTTCATCATTTTTTATTGCCCGTATTATACGAGAAACAGCTTTATCCATATCAAGAAGGTGAAAGGGATCTGGTAATAGCGATCTGATTAGTGGATATAAGAAGTCGCTTGCATTTTCTATGTTAACACCACGAGTAACCAATATTCTTGCTAATATTTCTGGTAACTCAAATCTCTGTGTAAGAGTTAAGATTTGCCTTTGATCTGCTTCTTGCAACTTCCACAATGCATTTGTTATGCTGCGCTTTTCAATTTCAAGTAGCATATTCTTTCTTTGTAAATAAAACTACTTTACCAGAATTTTTAAGCTTGTTCTATAATTGTATTAGACTTCTGCATAACCTAAACTAAGTAGAAAAAAGGTATCATCTAAGTAGCTGACACTGGTCTCCATCCAAGAGGGCAGTAGCCCCTTTGGTGTCATTCCAGCGCGTGACCAGGTCTTTTTAGCTATCATAGGATGACAGAAGCAGACACTCCACTTTGTCGTTCCAGTGCCTCCTTTTTTTGTCATTCCAGTGCCCCTATGATGTCATCCAAGTAGCCTCCCTCTCCTGTCATCCCAGTGCTCCTTTTTTTGTCATCCGAGTAGCTGACACTAGGATCCAGGTTGCTCACAAGCAAACTAGTATAGAAAGTGGTTACAACGTTTCCGATGAGATTGCAGAAAGGCTGGATCCCAGTGTCAAGCACTGGGATGACACCCTCCTAGTAGAAACGCTTTTGTAATTGCAACATTCGTGCAATCTTTAGCCATAAACATTAAGAAATTTACCAAACGAAAAAAAAGGCAAAAGAAGCCCCATGGTTGGCTAATTACTTACATTATACTTTCAAGTATGGCGTTTTTTTATTCTAAACGTTTAATAACCACGACTCAGCTGCTTTTAAATCGCAACTAATCTAAATTATAAACGTTAAGAAATTTACTAAACAGAAAAAAAGGCAAAAGAAACCCTAAGGCAGCTAATTATTCACTATCCATTTTTTAAGTTGGAGTTTTTTAATGTTTTAAATGCTTTATAAGCGTATTTCAGCTTGTGTAGGTAAAAACCCAGAAATTTGATAAAGACATAGAGTGCACATAGTGCAAAAAATTAAACATGAGACGCCAGATACGTGAGTTTTTTTGTCATTTAATCTGTACAGAGAAGATAAATAAATAGCTTCAGTACCATGATAAGGGGGCTGGCGGAGTTTGTCAAGGAAGTTTTTTCGTTTCTATGGGTCAGTTGGTACGCGCTTTGCCTTTTAACAGATGTAAAAGCACAATTATTACGAACAACATTCCACCAACAACTGATATAGCGCCACCTATAATGAAGCACGTGCGTGCTAACATTGACGAAATACTTGGCAGATCTGCAACCTTCCTTAAAGCACCATATCCACCAAGCCACACAAGGCCAGTGATATGGAGAAAATGCCCTATACTGTAGGCATAAATCTGTAATCTTACCATGGAACTTTTTATCTCTTTAAAGTTTAATTTAGGTAACATCCAGTAGACAAAATTCATAAAAGCTATAGTGATACCAACTACAGAACCATGGTAATGAGCGGGAATGGTGACATTTCCTTCAATAGCCAGCACTCCAAGCACATCTCCATAAATGAACAACAAGAATGAATGTAATAAATAGTTGCTTTTATTATTAATAAAAGTTCTGATGTTGCAGCACACTAATATTATCAAAAAGCACGGCAAAACTGCTCCAGCAATCCTCATATGCCAAGTAAAAAACTGTATTAACTTGGCACTATCAACTGGATAAACAAAATATACAAACGGTGCGCCTACAGCTAAAATCGTGTTTATAAGTAGTGGTAAAATAGTAATTTTATTGCTTGAAGCTAAACTAATATCATTGGAACTTAGCATTATTAAATAGACTAAAAACATTCCTTGAGTAAAAGCAAACTGCAATAAATGTCCGCCTCCCCAAAAGAGATATTCGTAAAACAAATTCTTATCTGAGTGATATAGACCTGGAGGCATATTATTATATGCTAAAACAAAGCAAAGAAATGACGATACAAGTATAATAACTAGCCCAATTTGCCCAACAGAGAGAAATGAAACCTCTTTTTTTGATGTGTATGCTAGCATTGTATTTACTAATATACTGGCAATAAATAAACTGAGTCCAAGTAAAAATAATTTATTTTGTAATACGGGAATATAGTTACTTTTGATAACTTCAGTGTTTGGAACGAATGCGGATATAAACATGAGCAGCATCGAAAGGGTTGATAGAACCCATGAAAAGTTAAACCAACTATTGGTATTTTGTAGGTTTATGATAAAGAGCAGAGATATTATAGAGCACATCCACACTAAAATTGACAAGTTCACGTGTATCACCAGCGCATTATCAAAAATATATTGTGCAGAAGGAACAAGAGAGGAGATAAAAGGCAATCGTAGAAAAATAACAATTATTGACAGTAACCCAGAGCAAGCAAGGGCACATACTGCTAGGAATATCCATCTTTTACAAAGTGAAGCATTGTCTTGTATGTTAAGCACAATCTTTTTTCTCAATTTTGTTCAATACAATATATAACACTGCAATAATACCTAAAACATAGCAATAGTATACGTGTGGCACGACTGCCAAAGGTGAAACTCCAGCAATAGTGCTAGCCAAAAGCAATTGAGCGCCATATGGTATTAATCCTTGAAATACACAAGAAAATATGCCTAGCCATGCTGCACTATAGTGAGGCGGTATTTCATATTTCTTAGCAATATCTCTAGCAATTTCACCACTAAAAATTATAGCGATGGTGTTATTTGCAAGTAAAATATCAAATATACTGACTATTTTTGCAATAAATAACTGCGCAGTTTTTTGTCCACCACGTTGTATCATAACCCAAGATGAAAGTTTATCTGCAAACTCCTTAGAATTTTTACCTACCAGTCCTGAAAGTCCGCCAACCATCAATGACAGTAGCATAATTTCATGCATACTCATAAACCCCTTAGTGATGTTTTGGCTTAAAAACAATAAACCATAATTGTTGTTATTTATAAATCCAATGATTCCAGCAAAAGTTATGCTTAAAACCAATGCCGTAAATACATTTATTCCAAAGTTTGCAAGCAATATAAGTATGATGTAAGGAGCCACAAGCAATAAAGAATACTCCTTAACTGAAATAGCAGCACTATTGCTTGAGCTATAAAATAATATAATTATTGTGAATATAGAAGCAATTAGTGCCACTTTTGCATTCAGTTTTAATTTTTTCTTTATATCAGCCTTTTGAGACATCACAGATGCAATTGTAGTATCAGAGATAATAGATAAATTGTCGCCAAACATTGCTCCTCCTACAACAGTTGCAACTTCTAAGAAACTCTTTCTGCTAGTAGCTCTTTTTTAATCAAGACATAACCAAATTCACTAGCTTTCT
>NZ_JBIXJM010000246.1:0-3485 GCF_044752445.1 Wolbachia endosymbiont of Drosophila barbarae
ACTCAAATTTAGGTATTCACTGACCGTTCTTGTTATAAATACCAGAATAATAAGCTACTGATATTCTCCATCTTTTTTATCTTTAATCCATCATAGCTAGCGATGCAACAAAGCCATTCCAGTGTCAAGCACTGGAATGACATCATCTGTTGTGCAATTTACCTTCAAAAATGAATGTTCGTACAGTTATGGAAGACACATTGGAATGACACTATTTGCTATCTTCAAAAATAAACATTCGTAAAGTTGTGCTTTTAATATGGGTTATCAGTTTAAAAATGTTGCTAATCAGCATATATGAATGTAATATTAATTAACATTCATAAACGAAGCAATACCATGGAAAATAGTTATAATGCCGATGCAATAAAAATCTTAAGGGGTCTTGATGCTGTAAGGAAACGTCCAGGTATGTACATTGGTGACACTGACGATGGATCTGGCTTGCACCACATGGTATATGAGGTTGTTGATAACGCAATAGATGAATCTTTAGCTGGATATTGTGATCAAATTGAAGTTAGCATAAATAAAGATGGTTCAGTATCTGTAACTGATAATGGTCGTGGCATTCCAACTGACATTCATGAAGAAGAAGGAATATCAGCAGCAGAGGTAATAATGACTCAACTCCATGCTGGTGGTAAATTTGACAGCAATACCTATAAAGTTTCTGGGGGATTACATGGTGTTGGAATCTCAGTTGTGAATGCATTATCAAGCTGGTTGGAATTAACTATTTGGCGCAATAAGAAAGAACACTTTATGCGTTTTGAAGATGGTGAGTCTATTGAACCTTTAAAGGTAGTCAACGAAAATACAAACAAAAGAGGAACTAAAGTCACGTTCATGCCATCAACAGAGACTTTTAATGGCATTAATTTCAGTTACTCAACGCTTGAAAGTCGTATAAGAGAATTAGCATTTTTAAATTCAAATATCGACATTACTTTACGTGATCTGCGCAATGAACCATATACAGAATCTCATTTCAATCAGAGCAATCAATCTAAAGACAATTTTGGTACAGCAAATTTTGTGCAGTATTTAGATAAGAATAAGACACATGTAACTAAAATTGCCAGTATGAAAGGAGATGCAGAAGATCTTGGCATCAGCTTGGAAATATCGATGGAATGGAATGATTCCTACTATGAGAATATGTTGTGCTTCACTAATAATATACGGCAACGAGATGGTGGTACGCATTTGGCAGGATTTAGATCTGCACTAACTAGATGTATCAATACCTATGCAACTAATGAAGGGTTTTTAAAGAAAGCAAAAGTAAATTTAACTGGAGAGGACGTTAGAGAAGGTTTAACTTGTGTTTTATCTCTTAAGATGCCTGATCCTAAGTTTTCTTCACAAACAAAAGATAAACTAGTTAGTTCTGAAGCACGTGCAGTTGTAGAAAGTATAGTTTCTGATAAATTGAGCACAATCCTTGAAACTGATCCCAAATTGGCAGCAAGCATAGTAGAAAGAGCAATCAGGTCAGCAAAAGGAAGAGAAGCTGCAAGAAAAGCGCGCGAGCTAGTTAAAAGCAAAAACAATATTGATATTGCAACTCTGCCAGGAAAGCTTGCTGATTGCCAGGAAAAAGCCCCTGAGTTATCGGAATTATTTATAGTAGAGGGTAATTCAGCAGGTGGTACTGCAAAGCAGGGGCGTAATCGTAAAACACAAGCAGTGCTTGCCTTAAGAGGAAAAATTCTAAACGTAGAACGTGTAAGTTTAAATCGTATTTTTTCATCTGCAGAAATAGGCTCTTTAATCACTGCAATTGGTGCTGGAATAGGGAGTGAACACTTCGATATTGAAAAAGCTAGATATCATAAAATTATCATCATGACAGATGCAGATGTTGATGGTTCACATATAAGAACTTTGATTCTAACTTTCTTTTTTAGACATATGCGTGAAGTTATTGAAAAAGGTTACTTATACATAGCACAGCCACCCCTCTATAAAGTTACAAAGAATGCCAAAGACACTTATATTAAAGATGACGAAACTTTTGAAGAGTATATAATAAACTCAGCAGTTAAAAGATTAACACTAAGTGGTACAGCTACAGAATTTAACAACTTACGCCTTATTTTGAATAAATGCGTTAGCACTTCTAATATTAGCAAAAATTATGATAGAGAAATACCACAAAATCTCTTAGAGTCATTGCTAATTTTAAGTAAAAAGAATGCTCTATCATCGGCTGATGAGATATTAAAGTATTTGAAGTTAATGTACAGCGAATACACTTGGGAAGTGGAAATAAAAGATGAAGAAAAAGAAATTCATATCTCTAAATTGTTTCAAGGATTGGCAGACAAATATATATTTGCACTTAGTATGCTTGAAGGCAAAGATATGCAAAACATATTAAGTTTGCTTGATGGTATAAGTAATTTATTTAATGGTGATTCATTTTTAAAGTCACAAGAAACTGAAATAAGAATCACTTCTCCAAGTACGCTTGCAAAAATAATAATGGACTATGGTAAAAAAGATTTAACTCTGCAGAGATTTAAAGGTCTTGGTGAAATGAATGCTGATCAGCTATGGGATACTACGTTAAATCCTGAGGCTAGAACTTTATTAAAGGTTGAAATAAAAGATTGTGAAGAAGCTGATTCCATATTTTCAATATTAATGGGTGATATAGTTGAACCACGCCGTGATTTTATTAATAGCAATGCACTTAATGTGCATGATGTTGATATTTGAACTTTTAGCAAAATGTACGAACGTTACGGGTTTAAGCAAAGACTGTGTCATTCAAGTAGCTGACACTGGTTCCTTTATAACGTTGTCATTCCAGTGCTTGACACTGGAATCCAGGTTGCTCACAAGCAAACTAGCATAGAAAGTGGTTACAACGTTTTCGATGAGATTGCAGAAAGGCTGGATTCCAGTGTCAAGCACTGGAATGAAAGCAGTCCTACGTCATGCCGCGATTCATTCGCGGTATCTCTAGATCCCGCTAACAAGCAGCGGGATGACAGTTGTCAGGGTGTCATCCCACTACCTTCTCCTGTCATCCCAGTGCCTCCCTCCCCTGTCATCCAAGTAGCTTGACACTTGTATCTTTATGATGTGAGGCATTAGAGCTAAAATACCTCACAGGGAGGGTGAAGCTGATGCACCGCTAATGCCATTAAGGCCGAATCCCAGATTTTGCTTCCCTCCCATAGAGTTATAGCTCTTCTCATAATAATCCCAATAAGGTAAGAATGGATTTATGGTAGAGGGGTTTGTATGCCAGCAGCGTATAGTTACGACTTAAGGAAAAAAGCAATGGAAGCAATGGAAGCATTGGATGAAGGAGAAAGTAGAGCAACTGTTGCCAAGTGACCTTACCCAGAAAAAGTGGAGAGAAAGAAAGGAGTTTTTTCGGGTAAAATAAAATTTTGGAGGATTAGAAATGGTAAGAGAATATACGGCAGAATTCAAATTGGAAGCTGTTAAGCTGGCAAATGAACAAA
>NZ_JBIXJM010000246.1:3535-4803 GCF_044752445.1 Wolbachia endosymbiont of Drosophila barbarae
TGCACTATTACTGATGATGAGCTAAGAAAATATCTAAAAGATAACTGTATAAAGTTGAAAATTCCCTATAGAGCAATATTATCACATATTATTAGAGAAATTTCGTCTTATCTTGAAATTGAAAAAGACGAAAAGCTTGACTTGCATACTGAGATAAATAACGAATATTTTCAGCGCATTGAGGCAATAAACTACACTATTAATCATGATGATGGACAAAATATTCAAGATATTGATAAAGCAGATATAATTTTGGTTGGAGTTTCACGTACATCAAAATCTCCCACCAGTACGTATTTAGCTTACCGAGGCTATAAGGTTGCAAATATTCCTTTTGTTAGTGGGGTACCCTTTTATGTCGACTTGGCAAAATTAAAAAATAAACTAACGATAGGGGTAACAATAGACGTAAGTAGGCTAATAGAAATACGCAAAAATAGACTTACTTCAATTAACAACGAAGATAATAATATATATGCTAACCCTGAGAAAGTAGAAAAGGAAATTAAAGAAGCAGAGGAGCTCTTTAAACAGAATAACTGGCCAATTATCGATGTCACGCAAAAGTCGATCGAAGAAGTATCAGCAACAATTATACAATATTTTAATAAAATGTTATCAATTGACTAACTCTTGATAAGTTATTATAATGTAAAGTAATTTAATTCTTACTATAGATATGAAAGTCAAAGGGTCGCTAAAATCTCATCGTAACAGAGATAAAAATTGTAAAGTTGTGAAAAGGGGTGGTAAGATTTACATTATAAATAAGGTAAAGCCAAGGTGTAAAGCGCGTCAAGGTTCTTAGCTTTTTGTTCACCTTTTCATGTTATATATTTTTTATATGTGAAAGTACGGTGCTTATATCTAAAAAGAAGCAAAAGTTACTGTGTTTAAGCGCAGCCTTACTCATTTCTTCCCTTACATTATATTTCAGCATTAGCACAATTACAGGTAAACGTGGCTTATTGACGTTAATCGATTTAAAAAAAGAAATCGAGTACAATAAACTTTTGCTAAAGGATGTCTCTTCTGAAAAGGAAAAGTTGGACAACAAAGTATTTGGCTTATATGAAAAAAGCTTAGATTTAGATCTGCTTGATGAGCAAGCAAAAAATGCTTTAGGTTATGTGAACCCTAATGAACTTATGGTTGTTCTTGACGTGGAATAGCAGTAGTGACCTTACCCAGAAAAAGTGGAGAGAAAGAAAAGAGTTTTTTTGGGTAAAATAAAATTTTGGAGGATTAGAAATGGTAAGAGAATATAC
>NZ_JBIXJM010000246.1:4848-4954 GCF_044752445.1 Wolbachia endosymbiont of Drosophila barbarae
AAAGGTAGGTCAACCAGTTGCAAAAGTAGCAAGAGATCTAGGAATAAGGGATAGTGTATTAGGAAAATGGATGAAGAAATATAACGAAAAAAAGTCAGCGGCAAAT
>NZ_JBIXJM010000247.1:0-7427 GCF_044752445.1 Wolbachia endosymbiont of Drosophila barbarae
ATTTTGATGCCTCTTTCTTCGCCAATTTGGATGCCTTTTTCAGTAGCAAGGTCAAGTCTGTATTCAAGAATGGCTTCTTCTTTGCGTAGATCCATTATTCTTTCTTCATAAGCTACTAAATCTTTTTCATTCCAGCTAAACCTGTCTAATTCATCGTAGGCTAACTTTATTATTGGTGCTTTTTCTGCTATTTTCCTTAAGTCTTCTTCCGTAGTTTCATCTGCATATTTGAAGAAAAATAACCAACGATCCACTATGCTTTCTAGCTGTTCTTCCTTATTCTTAGGAAATTTAGGTAGTTCAATAAATACAAATTGAAAATCTTTTAAGTCATGCTCATTGGTTTTCTCATCTCTTATAGTGTGGCTGGATATATAATCAAGCTTATCAGGAAATAAATTACAATTAGAGATAGCAATAAAGAAAACCTTCTTTAAATCAATGTACTTACCAGATTTATCAGCTTGCCTTGAGTAAGCCTTAGCAGCATATAGTTGAGCTCGTTTTTCGAAGCCTTTATCGCGAGTAAGCTGCATTTCAATCACATACCTGGCCCCACTAGAATCCCTGCAAAGAACATCAACTATACTTTGTTTATCAGATGCAATTTCAGGATCCATTATAGTACTGAGGAATTCCACTTCTTGTATAGTATTTATCTCGGTAAACCCTAAAATATCATTCAAAAAATGTATGAGAATATTCTTATTTTTTTCAGTGCCAAAGATTCTTTTAAAGGTTAAATCCAGCTTAGGGTCGAGAAACTTAGATAAAGCCATAGCCAAAGTGCTTAAAAATATTAATAATTATACACTATTATTAACAATTATTCAACCATATTTTTGAAGATAGCTATGCCGCCGCGGTATCTCTTAGCCGCTAACACGTAGCGGGATGACGAATTACTTAACCGTCATACCACCGCGAACCGTCATACCGCCGCGGTATCTCGGCATAGATTCCGCTAACTAGTAGCGGAATGACGATTGTGCATCGTGCTTTGCTAAAAAAAATCACAGAATACAGTCTGGTTACATTACTCTAGCTATACGCAACAACTTTACTTTCAACAACTTTATTAGCAATAATACGACTTTCATAATCAATATTTATTATATCAGATAGTGAATTAATATCAGTATAACTACCAAAACTTTCCATTGTTGATTCCACTACCTCTACTATTTTTAAAAAGCCGATTCGTGACTTCAAAAATTCATTAACAGCTATTTCATTTGCAGCATTGAGCACAATACTGTTTGTTTGTGGAGCAGAAGAGTTTAACACTGCCATGCTAAGCTTTAGCGCAGGAAAACGCTTATGGTCTGGCTCTTGAAAGGTCAATTTTCCTTGCTCTGTTAAATCTAGTCTACAATTTAAAGCTGATCTTTCCGGCCAAGATAGAGCATATGAAATAGGAATTGCCATGTCAGTTTCTGCAAGCACAGCAAAGTTGAACCCATCCTTATAAGTTACAATTCCATGTACTATTGACTCAGGATGCACTACTGCTTCAATTTTATCCGGGCTGATATTAAACAAGTTATGTGCTTCTATTATCTCTAGTGCCTTATTCATCATTGTTGCGCTATCAACCGAGATTTTCTTTCCCATATTCCAAGTGGGATGACTAAGCGCCTTATCTACCATAACATTTTTTAATTGCTCAAGGCTATAATTTAAGAATGGTCCACCAGAAGCAGTAAGTATGATCTTTTCTACGCATTTGTCGTCATTTTGCAAAATTTGAAAAATTGCATTGTGCTCAGAGTCAATAGGGATTATTTGTACATTTTTTTCTTTAGCTTTTTTGAGTAATAACTTTCCACCACAAACAATGCTTTCTTTGTTTGCCAATGCAATGACTTTGGTACCGCTTTCTATAACCTCCATAACTGGCTCAAGGCCTGCAATGCCAACTATTGCAACAACTGAGAGATCAACAGGTATGGTAGCAATATTTGTAGCACCAATTGCTATTTTTACATCTGTACCAAGTAGATTTTCTTTTAAATCTTTGTAAAACCTTTCATCGGAGATAGCAACGTATTTTGCATTCAGCAGTTTTGCTTGGTGTGCCAGTAGAGCAAAGTTCGAATGGGCACTTAGTGCTTCCACTTGGTATTCTTCTCTTCTCTTTGAGAGCAAATCTACAGTCTTTTTTCCAACACTTCCTGTTGACCCTAAAACTGAAACCTTTTTCACTAAGACAAACTCATGTTAATTATAACAACAGCAACTTTTCTTATTAGGCCTTCTCGCATACTATTCAGCAGTTTTTAAGCGTTTAACCAAGTTCATGCCCGTGGTCATCGCCAACAGATGGTGAAGGACCAGGTGAAAAAGATTGACCATGGTGATCACCTGCATCATGCATGTCTTGCAAACCATCAGCATTATGAGCTATTTCGTTATTGGCATGAGGGTAATCATCTGAGTGATGTCCATCATCACCATGAGCCATATCCATTCCTTCTGATGGCATATCTTCCCCACCTCCACCTGAAAAATATTCTGCAAGGCCTTCAAGAAGTTTTATGCCAAACATATTACCTGACTTTCCAAACAATGTTACTAAACTACTGCCACTCACCAAACCTTCAAACACGTTACTATAAGCAGCAATTGCTCCTTCATGAAAGTTGAACAACCATTTCATTCCATCGACAACTGTTGAAACAGAGTCACTATGACCAAGACCAAAACCACTTTTCTCACCAGCAGCCTCTTGGTGTTGCTGCTGCGCTTGCCATTCTGCAATATTTGGACCTTGAGCTTCACTCATAAATTTTTACTCTCAACCTTAAGCTATTATTTTATCACAAATATTGCAAAATATCAATAGAGCTTTTGAATATAGCTAATACAAACAATTTCTGTCATCCTATATATAGCTAAACTGACTTACGACAATTTGAAAAACGACAAATTCGTCATTCCGCTACTAGTTAGCGGAATCTATGCCGAGATACCGCGAATGAATCGCGGTATGACGTGTTAGCTATAGGATCCAGTTTGAAAAAAATCTGAATTCCAATGTCCACTACCTTTTACAAAGTTAAAACTTAAAAATATGACTGTTAGCAATAGTGTATATATCTTTAGCTATATATAATGAATGAATTTTTTTATATATTCGTTATTAGTATTTTGTATTTCCTGAACAGTTCCATGGGAAATGATCTCCCCTTCATATAATACTGCTATTTTATCAGCTATTTTAAATGCGCTATGAATATCATGTGTAATCGTGATAATTGTAGGGTTAAAGTCTTTAGATAATTTTATTATTATCTCGTTTACTATATCTGACATAATTGGGTCCAATCCTGAAGTTGGTTCATCCAAAATAATGATTTCTGGATTGTGTGCAATCGCCCTTGCAAGTGCCACTCTTTTTTTCATTCCACCTGATAGCTCTATTGGAAACATATCTGCTATGCTTTCCTCCAGTCCAACATCATTTAACTTCTCGATTGCTAGCTGTTTTGCCTCTTTTTTGCTGATATTAAAGCGCTTTTTATAATTAAAAGATATATTTTCCCACACTGTAACGTAGTCAAATAAAGCGGAATTTTGAAATAAAACCCCAAATTTATTTTTGCTTTTACTATTTATTTTAACAGACCCTGAGTCTGGAGCAAGCAAGCCGATAATTGTTTTTGTTAATACAGATTTGCCGCTTCCTGAGCCACCAAGTATGACTAATGATTCCCCTTTTAATATATCAAAATTTAGATCTTTTAGTACTGTCCTGTCATCAAAAGATAAGCTTAAGTTCGATATTGATATTATGGGGTTACGCATGTATCAAAGTAATCATGTAGTTTGCTAAAATGATCAGTATGGACGATAAAACAACAGTTGATGTTGTAGCAACACCTACTCCTCGTGCACCTTCTTTGCAATGGTAACCGTAATAGCAGCTTGAGACAGAAATTATGGCGCCAAATACAGTTGCTTTTATTAGCCCAGTTATAAAATCATACGTATTAAAGAACTGAGCTGTGTGTTTAATGTATATATTTAAATTGTGGTTAAATTCGAAGACTGCAGTGATACATCCTCCAAATATTCCTATTAAATCTGCACATACTGTAAGTATGGGAAATACTATGATTGACGCTAAAATCCTTGGTGCAATTAAATATTTAAAAGGGTTGATGTTCAAGGTTGTAAGTGCATCTATTTGCTCGGTGATGCGCATTGTACCAATTTCTGCTGCAACTGATGATCCAACCTTTCCTACCATTATTAAGCTGATCAAAACTGGTCCTAACTCTTTAATGATAGTGATCGTAACAAGTTTGGGTATTATCTGTTCTTGGTTAATTAATGGGTCACTCAAGCTACTTTGTAAAACTATTGCCGCTCCTATAAAAACTCCAGTGAGCCCAACAATTGGCAGAGAGAAAAAGCCTATCTCTATAATTTGTCTTGCTATGTTGCTAAAATAATATGGTGGCACAAGGCAGTGGTATAGAGATTGAATAAAAAATATGAATGCACTACCAAGCCTTAACAAAAAATTGATAAAGTACCTACCAATTATTCTAACACTATTTATATCAAAAAAGCTCACTTTGTATTCATTTTAGCTAGAGTTACTGATTTTATTAAAATTTTTATTAACTTTATCGCAAAGTATAGCTGAGATATGTTTTAAGTTCAATATACTTGATGTTTTAATTTAAAGCTTAACCCAAGAAAGGTTTCCCTACGTCATACCGCAATTCATTCGCGGTATAGATTCCGCTAACGAGTAGCGGAATGACGGTTTTTCAAATTGTAGAGCCACTTTAGCTATAGAACTCAATTACATAAGCAAACCTTACTTATTTTACTATCCCTGTTTACTTCCTGTAAAAAACATGTTACTAATGTATTGTATTTTGTAGTAGAATGGAGGAAATTTTGGCAGTTCCAAAAAGAAAAAAGTCAAAGTCAAGGCGTAATATGCATCGTTCTCATCATGCTATTGAGCCTAAGAATATTGTGGTGTGTTCAACAACTGGGGAATTCATGTTGCCTCATAACGTAGCAGTTGATGGCAGTTACAAAGGAAAACGGGTTTTCATCAAGCAACAGGCAGAGTGACTATTATGATATGTTATCTACAGTCAATAATAATATAGTTATTGCACTTGACGCTATGGGGGGCGATTTTGCGCCTCTTTCCGTAATTCATGGTGCTGGTTTTTTTTTAGACAACCTTGTTGACCCAGGCATTAAAGTTTTTTTTCATATTTATGGAGATAAGGAAGAAGTATCTCCTTTGCTTTTGAAATATAAAAAAGTAAGTAACAATTCTGAGTTTACTCATTGTTCTGACAATGTCCTTGCAAATGATAAGCCATCTTTTGCGCTAAGACATCGTAAAGACTCAAGTATGAAAGCTGCCATTGAGGCAGTAAAAAAAGGTAAAGCTTTCGGAGTGGTGTCTTCAGGCAACACCGGAGCATTGATGGCAATTTCCAGATTTATTTTAGGAACATTACCAAACATTTATCGTCCTGCTATTGCCTCTATCTGTCCAACTAAGACAAAAAGCTTCGCTTTGCTTGACCTTGGTGCAAATGTTGATTGTAATGCTGACTCATTATTTCAATTTGCGTTAATGGGTAGTATATTTGCAAAAATAGCATTAAAAATTGACAATCCTGAAGTTGCTTTGCTAAATATCGGCACAGAAGAAGTTAAAGGTAATGACTCAGTGCGCGGCGCTTTTGAGTTGCTTAAAAACGCTCCAGGCATTAATTTCAAAGGGTATATAGAGGCAAGTGAATTTTTAGAGGGTAATATAGATGTGATTGTTGCTGATGGTTTTGTTGGCAATGTAATGCTCAAAACGGCTGAGGCAACCGCTAGTACCTTTATCAATCTAATAAAGCAGGAAGTATTCAATTCGTGGATAGCGAAAATGCTTGTTGGTATATTGTTAAAATCCAAACTAAATAAAGCTTTAACGCGTTTTAATCCCAAAATTAGAAGTGGAGCTATGTTTTTAGGGCTGAATGGTATCATCATTAAAAGTCATGGAAATTCTGATGCTATTTCTTTTGCCCATGCCATAAAATTTGCAGTAAATGCAATTAGTGAAAATTTAAATCAAAAGATAATTAACGGGGTAAGTCATATTGAATAAAAGTTTCATATTAAGCACTGGATCTTACCTACCAAGAAAAATGTTGAGTAACAACGAAATTGCATCGATAGTTGAGACGAGCGATGAATGGATAACGCAGAGAACAGGAATAGTTCAAAGGCATATAGCAGATGAAGGAGAACTAACGTCAGATCTAGCTGTAAATGCAGCAAAAAGTGCTATAGAAAAAGCTAAAATTTCAGTAGATGAAATTGACTTGATTATAGTTGCTACAACAACTCCTGATAAAACTTTTCCTAGCTGTGCAACTATTGTACAAAGTAAGTTAAAATGTAAAAACGCATTTGCTTTTGATGTACAAGCAGCATGCTCTGGTTTTATATATGCAGTTACAGTTGCTGATTCGCTCATAAAATCTAACAATAGAATTAAATATGCATTGGTTATAGGTGCTGAAATAATGTCTAGGATTGTTGATTGGGAAAATAGGTCAACTTGTGTACTCTTTGGTGATGGTGCTGGTGCAGTAATAATGAAATCAGCATGTCATTTTAACGTCATTCCAACAAATGATGCTGATACTTGGGTGGCAGAGAAGGGGGTTACAAAAGGTATAATTTCAACTAGCCTATATTCTGATGGCAATGTGGACATACTATGTACGAACGGAGGGATATCCTCAACTGGTGATTCTGGAAAAATATGCATGAATGGAAGAGAAGTGTTTAAACATGCAGTGGATAAGTTAACAGCCTCAGTAGAGGAAACTCTGAAATGCAATAATTTGAAAATCACTGATATTGACTGGTTAATTCCCCATCAAGCAAACATTCGTATTATTGAAGCAGTAGTAAAGAAATTAGATTTTCCTATAGAGAAAGTGATTAATACCGTTGATAAGCATGCAAACACCTCAGCGGCATCAATTCCACTGGCCTTAGACTATGCAATACAAGAATCAAAAATAAAATCAGGAAATCTGGTACTGCTGATTTCAATAGGTGCAGGCCTGACCTGGGGCTCCGTGTTGCTGCACTATTAGACTTCCTGCATTACCTCCTGTCATCCAAGTACCCTCTTTGTCATTCCAGTGCCTCTTTCTCCTGTCATCCCAGTGCCCCCTTTTGTCATCCCAGTAGCCCCTTCGGTGTCATTCCAGTCTGGAATCCAGTTCTTATTGTACATTCACCTGGTGTAAAGTTAAGTTTCCTGGATCCCAGTGTCAGCTACTCGGATGACAAAAAAAGGAGCACTGGAATGACAGCAGTCCTACGTCATACCGCGATTCATTCGCGGTATCTCTAGATCCCGCTAACAAGCA
>NZ_JBIXJM010000247.1:7477-14771 GCF_044752445.1 Wolbachia endosymbiont of Drosophila barbarae
AAAAGAGAAAATAAAATAATACCACTAAAATTAATGGGAACAAGATATACTAAATACAATGCTGTTTACTCCAAGGAATCAAATCAGTTCTATTATCTTCCAAGCAAGGAAAATAAAAGAGCCGATCTCTTAAACAGAGATCAGAGTGAGTTAGATAAAATAATATTCAATAAGCAAGGGTATGTTTTCTTCCCTGACAACAATAAACAGGAAAAGGGGAAATGCAGTTACTGTGTAAAAAGAAATGATGAGATAGACGATACATTTAAATCTAGTAAAGGACTGAAAGTAGTGTACAAATTGACGGATGTAGAGCATAGAGAAAAATGTAATCAAGGTGATGATGGTTGTATCTGCTTTACTGGAACATGCAGCCGTTCAACACGATATGTAGACAAAAAAAACACTCAACCTTTTTATACAAAGATTTCACAAAATACAAATGGCGTTGTCACGCAACCAGAAGCACCAATAAAAGCAAACAGAACGGAGGTCTTTTACGCTGATAAGTTGTGTAGGTTCGATTTAGAAGGTCTCAAAAAGAAATTAAAAGAAAAATTAAAAGAGATAATCAAGGAACAGCTAAAAAATAAGAAACCAGATCTTGAAAAAAATAATGAAAAATCCTATGATCATAAAAATAAAGATGTTTATACAGATGACTTATCAATAAAATTTGATCGTATTAAAATAGAAGCGTGGGGAAATGGTGAAGCAGGTCATATACAAGGTAGTGGCTGTGACAATCAAAAATGCCATTCTACTGAAAGCAGAGTAGGGATGCCAGGAGATTATATTAAAGCTAAACTGAAAATCGATTCTAATTATCCTATAATTAAGGTGCAAGTCACAGAGGGAGGGGGTAACCAGGAAAGTAACCTCTCAGATAAGGACGGGGGACCTGTTTTCATAGAAATGTGCAATTCGCAGAAGCAACATTGCCAGCAACTGATTACTGTTGCAGGTGGAGGTGAGTATAGAACATACGGTGGTAAGGGTTATGAGGAAACAGTAATTCATAAGCAAGATTTAAAGCTAGAGGAGAAAATTGTAAAGGCAGATAAACTGAAGTCTACACAAGACAATCAAATAGCATATATAGAAAATGGTGAAATCAAGTATGAAACAGTAGAGTGTGGAAGTGGTTTGAGAAGCAGTAGATCTGGTGCAGGTGGCTGCATTAATAAAAGCAAAGGAATTTATGGTAAAGGCTCTCCAGGGTATGTGAAGATTAGACCTATTATAAAGGAATTTGACGAAGAAGAAATAAATGCTGCTATTAAAAAAGTAATAGAGGATCTATACGATCTTGAAACTATGACTGATTTTTGGGTAGGGGATCTTAACGTGAATATAAGTGGGATAATTAAAGAGGAAGTCAAAAAAGAATTATCAAGGTAAAAAGATATAGCTCTGGAAATGATGCTCTTGTTTTAATAATTAATTAAAGTAAAGCATATAGTAAATGGTGTAATTGCTGTATCTTAACAAAAAGGTATAACGAATGTAAGAGGAGGGTGCTTTATGTCTCTAAAGAATAAAATTTCTGAGTTAATAGAACAACAATTTAGCATTAAATACCATGACAATTATTTGGCTTACACTATACATAATTGGGCTGCAAGCGAAATATCTGATTCTATTACTTTTTGCATAATTGGTTGTGGAAATTGCAAGATTGGATATCAAGATGTTGCAAAGTCATTCAACATAACAAAAGAAGAAATTGACCAAGGTAATATTGCAAGCATAGAAAGTAAAATAAAAAGTGAAGCTGAAAAATCAGGTAGCGAGTTTTCTGAGTTGATTTCTAGAGTGGATCAATCGCTAAAAGAGCAGAGTGAAAAGTCTATTGTACAAATTTTAGATTCATCCGCTGAGGAGATGTTAAGGAGTTTCTGTGATAGCCCTGTACAGTCTCCAGAGCCTCAAGAACCCTCTGCTTCATCTGAAGAGCATGCTACAGAAGGCCCAGAAACTAGTGTTAATTCAGATCTTTTGTCAACCTAATCAACCCCATATATATGTTTTTTTTGTACCCATGCTTTGCGTTTTGGGGTGGAAAGAAAGCACCATTCTTCGTTGCATTTTTCTATCTTCATCACAACAAACTTGTCTATTTTCATAGTAATCTTGCTGTCTACACTCTGTTTTTGATATCCATAAGTATCTTCTTTTACAATCGCGTAGCGTTTATCACTAAGAAGATTGCCTTTTATCCATCCGCAGTCTTCATCTATATCGCAGACCTTTTTCCAACTCTCAAACTCTTCTATCACTTTCAGGGGCAGATTTTTGCAAGTGTATATCCATTTTACAGGATAGTGAAACCCTGGCCCCGTTCTCATGTTGATCTTATTTGATTTGGTTGAAACAAAGTTGTTAGCAAACAAGCTATGGCTAAATAATAAAAACAATAGGATAATAGTACTGAACCAAGATCCCAGTGTCACGCACTGGGATAACGTGAGGGATAGTGTAACAGACTTATTCATCATAATTCACGATTAGGTTGACATAAGATAAAGAGTAAATTAAAAATTGAATAGATCTTTAAATGCAAAATCAATGCCTATAGAAATATTAATGCCTGCTCTTTCACCGACAATGAGCAAAACTGGAGGAAAAATTGTAAAGTGGCATAAAAAAGAACAAGACAAAGTTGAAGTAGGCGACGTAATTGCTGAGATAGAGACTGATAAAGCCATAATGGAGTTTGAATCTATAGATGAAGGAGTTTTAGCAAAAATTTTAGTAACAGAAGGAACAAGTGGCGTGCCTGTAAATCAACCAATAGCTTTAATGCTGGAAGAAGGAGAAGATGAAAGTGCACTTAACAACTATACTTCAACTTCCATCAATAGTGCAGTTAAAAAGGAAGTGACAAAAAGTGCTGTTGATAATCAAAAATCAGAACACCAAGATTTAAACGGAAAGCCAATAAGTCATTCTTCGGTGTCATTCCAGCGCGTGACGCTGGAATCCAACCCCTCAATGTCATCCCAGTCCTTGACACTGGGATCTAGAAAAGAAGAATGGATCCCAGTGTCAGCTACTCAGATGACAGAGGGTTATGCAGAAGGTAGAACAAAAATAAGCCCATTAGCTAAGAAAATAGCTCAAAATGAAGGGGTTAATGTGCAGCAATTAAAAGGTACAGGACCATATGGTCGCATAATTAAGGCTGATGTGTTGGAGTTTTTAGGCAGTGGTATACATACTGAAAGTCCTGAGAAAGATACCATAGTTGAAGTAAGCAACATGCGCCAAGTGATAGCACAGCGCCTGACTGAATCAAAACAGAATGTTCCACATTTTTATTTAACTGTAGACTGCCAGGTTGATAAGTTAATATCGTTAAAAAACGAGATTAACTCAGCAGATGAAAACAATAAAGTAACAATTAATGATCTAATCATAAAAGCTGCAGCTTTCAGCATGAAAAAATTTCCTGATATAAATTCTTCGTGGATAGATAATAAAATACTGAGATATTCAAATATAGATATTTCAATCGCTGTGGCACTTGAAGATGGGCTAATTACTCCTATAGTAAAAAATGCTGATAAAAAGGGTATTTTATCTATATCAAAAGAAGTGAAAGATTTAGTAAGCAGAGCAAGATCTGGAAAATTGAAACCTGAAGAGTTTCAAGGAGGAGGGTTTACTATCTCCAACTTAGGGATGTTTGGTATAAAAGCCTTCAGTGCTATAATCAATCCGCCGCAATCTTGCATTATGGCAGTTGGTGCATCTAAAAAACAACCAATTGTTATGAATGAGAAAATAGAAATAGCAGAAATAATGACAGTAACACTTTCTGTTGACCATAGAGCAGTTGATGGGGCACTCGGAGCAAAGTTTTTAAATGCCTTTAAGCATTATATAGAGAATCCTCTGGTGATGCTTATTGAAACTGCGGTAATCTATTAGCATTGTTATTACAAAATTAATACCTCTAAGTTTATACTTTTATTAGTTAATAGGTTTAGAGGTAAAAAAATGAATACTACAGTAGAAAAAAATAATCCAAAAATTTTTCCTCAAAATGAAGGAAAGATTAACTCAAAAGGTATGGTTGCTCCACCTGTTTCTCCAAAATCTTCCCAAGTTAAATTTGCTGGAATAAGAGCAATTTTTGAGCAAAATGCATCTTATTCCCAAGCAAATGATAGTAATAAAACAGTAAGTAGCAATCTTGGAAGAACATTTGGCCCAACAATGCGAAAACTCATGGAAGACAACATTCATAGCACTCCTAACAAACAACGCCGTGATTCAGGGGATAGTGGTATCAGTGATGTTAGTAGCAGCACTTCTGATGATGAGGATAGAACAATAAAAGATAAAATGATGGAAAATGTTAAGCAGGATAACCATCAAAAAAGCTTTGATTTACATAAAGTACAAGCAACTGATGAATTAGAAACCGTAAAATTTCTCAAAACGCTAAGCAAGAAAGAAAGAGAAAAACTTGGTTTTTCTCCTAAACAGCAAAATAACCAAAAGGTTGAGACTAGCAAAAAAACTTATAATCCACTTGATTGGAATCCAATCTATCAAGGTAAAAAGCTCTTTAGCTTAGGCAATATGTCGAGTAATTCGTCTTCATGTAGTGAAAAAAGCAATATTTCAGATGTAAGCGATAAGTCTAATAATTCAAACATTGTTAGATGTAATATTACTAAGAGTAACAGTAAGGAAGACCTTCGTAAACCTGATGCTTCACATAATGACAAATCTGCAGGTAAAAAATTATCTAATGTCAATGTAAGCGAATTAATCAGAAAGTTTGAACAAGGTAATGACATAGTAAAAGGGCGTTAATCAAATGTTACCCTATCTTTGTATATGTGAAGGTAGGGTATCTTTTCAAAATAGTATATCCTTTATAGCTTTGTTAATTTTTGACTTCCTCTCTGCAAAAGCAGTTTCTAGAGAGGTTTTAAGTTTTTCCCATTCTTCTTGACCATTTAGAACTAAAGATTTATATTCATTTTCAATTTTTTCCAAGGATCTTTGACATGAGGAATCTAGTTCCTCATATATATCAATATTTATTGATTGCAGTATTACCAAAAATGCAAACAAATTCGGATCAGGTAATTCTTCTCTTGTGTGATTCAGAAGACACAGCTTTATTTTTTTTACGCAGTATTCTATTGTTTTTAACGATAGTGACAGGCTTTCTGCATAAAATATAAAACTATCTACAATCAAATTTTTTGACTTTTTCGGTAATTTAATATTTTCAAATAGTTCTTTTGTAAATTTTTCTATCGGTTGTTTTGGCAAATGTAAAGAGAGATCAGTAAAAGATTTTAGGTCAAAATTTGGTCCAAGTATTGTGCTGATTGCTCTTTGTACATTACTCTTATCTTTACTTACAGAAATAATGAAAACCAGCCCCTCCACATCAAGCATATACTTTATAGATTCCAAAAAATCGACAACGAATTTAGGACGGCACACATCAAGATTATCCACCATTATATAAATGTTTTTGTCTTTTCTGATTTTATTAACCACATCCGCTAACTGTATTTTGAAATCTCTAGTACTCTCTTTTCTTCTTTGGAGAAGACTTAATTCACTCAAGACAAAACCTATGTCTTTTTTATCAGCCTCTTTTGCAGCATCAAGAAATACTGAAAGCATAGCAAGTGGAGATTTACTGATCAGCTTTCCTAGTGTGTTTAGAGAAAATAGCTCTTGGTTTATGTTCTTGAACTGTTGTATAACGCTTCTTTTTACTTCATACGATGCAAATAAATCTTCAAATAGAAAATTTAAAAAAGAAGGAAGTGGTTGGTCCAATGCATTGATATCCCATGCACTATAATAAGCTACAATTTCATTTTGCTGTTTTAACTCTTTTACCCATTCTTTCAAAAAAAACGTCTTGCCCCATCCATCGTATCCTTCTAAAGATATTATTGTAAAAGACTGATCAATTGTTTTAATTATAGTGTTGAATTTACCTGAAAATTGCTTATAGTTTAGGCGGTCATTTTCCCAAGCCACCACTTTAAGTGGTGGCACTATTTTTTTCTTTTTGAATGTTATTAGCGATATAAGTTTTTTTAAGCACATGTCTTATTTTATATTTAACTCATATTCTTGTCTTGAAGTAAGTGCTATCCTCAGCGTTCCTTCATCAAGATAGTCAATTTCTCCGCCCATTGGTATGCCGCAAGCAAGGCGTGATATTTTCACATCCAAATTTTTTAGCAATTCAATTATATATTGTGCAGTAACTTGGCCCTCTAATGTCGGATTAATTGCGATAATTATCTCTTCAATTTTAGACTCTGTCACTCTTTTCAGAATAGTGTCAAGGTTGAGTTCTTTTGGACCTATGCCATTTATTGCAGACAATCTGCCACCCAAAACATGGTATAAACCTGAATATATATTTCCTTTTTCAAACGCCCATAGATCACCTAATTCTTCTACTACACACAGTAACTTAGTGTCACGTTTTGGGTTAGTACAAATAGAACAAGGTGACTTAGTATCTAGATTTCCGCAAACTTCACACTCTATTATAAGATCTGCTAGCTCTTTAATCAAAGATGCAAGTGGTAGCATAACTTTTTCTTTGTTTTGGAGTAAATGTATAACTAACCTGCGTGATGATGATGGCCCTAAACTTGGCAATTTAGAGAAAGCATGAACTAGATTTTTTATGTTAATGTTCATCCAATAAATTCAGAATAGGTAGTCAAATGGTAACATCAAACCCTTTGTAAAGAAAGTGGTAAGTTTCTCTTGATCCACTTTGATTAGCTATAGAAAAAATTTTTTACTCTAACGCAAAAAATTACTTCCGCACACTTAAAGCCTGATTATAATAGACTTCTTGCATAACCCAAACTAAGTAGAAAAAGGTATCATCCGAGTAGCTCTCCTTTGTCATCCTAGTGCCTCCTTTTTTGTCATCCCAGTGCCCAGACACTGGGATCCAGAAATTTTAATTGTAAGTAAGCATACTGGGTTGATAAGTATAAAAGTAGCTAGAAAATAAACATTTTTGATGAGATTATATGGAAAACTGGATGCCAGTGTCAAGCACTGGCATGACACCCTTCACGGACTTTTAAATTACTTTAGCTATAAATATTAAGAAATTTACCAAATGAAAAAAAAGGCAAAAGAAGCCCTGGGGTTATTATCCGCTTTAAAATATTGGCGTTTTTTATGTTTTAAACGCTTGACAAGCGAGATTCAGCTGCTTTTAATTGCAACTAACTTACGCTGCAAATGTTTAAGAAATTTACTAAGCAGAAAAAAA
>NZ_JBIXJM010000248.1:0-7739 GCF_044752445.1 Wolbachia endosymbiont of Drosophila barbarae
TTACTCAAATTTAGGTATTCACTGACCGTTCTTGTTATAAATACCAGAATAATAAGCTACTGATATTCTCTACCTTTTTTATCTTTATCCATCATAGCTAGCGATGCAACAAAGCCCACTGGGATCCAGGAAAAAGAATGGTGTCATGCAAGTAGCTAACACTGGGATCCAGGAAAAAGAACGGTGTCATCCGAGTAGCTTGACACTGGCATCCAGGAAACTTAATTGCAAGTAATGCATTGAGTTTGGTAAGTATGGGTTTTGCGTTATAGAATGAAGCACTTTTGGTGAATTTGTAAAGAAAGCTGGATCCCAGTGTCAAGCACTGGGATGACAAGAAAGGGAGCACTGGAATTTTTATTTCAGTATTGTACATTAGCCATGCATCTGAACAGATACGAGCTTTCTGCTTTTTTTGGGTAAGGTCAGTCAAAAAGGTTTTACAACAACCATAATAACTATAACTATTATCAATACTGTAACTGCTTCATTTAAAACGCGAAAATAAATATGTGACTTCTTATTCGAACCCATTGCAAAATTTTTCCTATATTTTGCAAGTAGCATATGAATAATTAACATCAAAAGTATTGCAAATGCTTTTACATGAAACCATCCTTCACGATATGCTTCCCTAATAACCATTAGTGTAATTCCAAGACCAAGTGAGAAAAGCATTGCAGGGTTTATGATATATCTAAGTAGCCTCTTTTCCATTGTTTGAAGCAAGCTATCATTTTCCGATCCCGGTTTTACAGTTGCATGGTAGACATAAAGCCTGGGTAAATAAAGCATACCTGCCATCCACATGATAACAGAGATAACGTGAAAAGCCTCAAGCCAGTGGTAATAGTTCATTAGCAAAAATTTAAAATTCCTGGTATTGTGTTAGTTTAATGAAAAAGAAATCGATATGAAAGCAGAAAATTTCACTAAAGAACAGATAATTGGATTCTACAGGACAATGCTACTCATACGCAGATTTGAGGAAAAAGCAGGACAATTATATGGGATGGGATTAATAGGCGGGTTCTGTCACCTATCAATAGGACAAGAAGCAGTTGCAGTTGGAACTCAAGCTGCATCAAAATTAGGTGACGCTTTTATCACAAGTTATAGAGACCATGGCTTAATGCTCGCATGTGATTCTGATCCAAATGTTGTAATGGCAGAGCTTACCGGCAAAGAAACAGGATGCTCGAAAGGTAAAGGTGGTTCGATGCACGTATTTGACGTTGAAAAAAAATTCTTCGGCGGGCATGGAATAGTGGGAGCACAAGTTCCAATTGGCACAGGAATAGCATTTGCTAATAAATATAAGAAAAAAGATAATGTGGTATTTACATATTTTGGTGACGGTGCTGCAAATCAAGGACAAGTATATGAATCGTTTAATATGGCATCTTTGTGGGAGTTGCCTGTGGTTTACATCATAGAAAATAATGAATACGCAATGGGAACCTCTGTGCAAAGGTCAACTTTAGTAACAGAGTTATATAAAAGAGGAGAAAGTTTTGGTATTCCTGGAAAACAAGTTGATGGAATGGATTTTTTCTCTGTTTATGAGGCTACAAGCGAAGCAGCGGAACACACACGCAGCGGAAAAGGGCCTATCCTGCTTGAAATGAAGACATATCGATATCGCGGTCACTCAATGTCAGATCCTGCTACTTATCGCTTAAAAGAAGAAGTTGAAGATATGAAGCAAAATCATGACCCTATAAGCACTTTAAAGAAATACATGACAGATAATAAAATGGCTTCAGAAGAAGAGTGCAAAGTAATTGATAAGGAAATACGTGATTTAGTAAAAAAGTCGGAAGATTTTGCCAAAAATAGTAAAGAACCAAGCGTTGATGAGCTGTATACTGATGTTTATAAATTTGTTAGCTAATTTTTTTATCCAGAACTGTACAAACATTGTATAGTAAACGATGTCATCCAAATAGCTCCTTCTCCCGTCATCCAAGTGCCCTCCTTTTTTTGTCATCCCAGTGCTCTGACTACTTGGATCCAGCTGAGTTGGTGAGTATAAAAGTATAGCTAACGCAAGCTCTACGTCATGCCGCCGCGAACCGTCATACCGCGATTCATTCGCGGTATCTCTAGATCCCGCTAACAAGCAGCGGGATGACGGTTGTCAGGCTAGCTGTCATCTCAGTAGTCTCCTTCTCCTGTCATCCGAGTAGCTGACACTGGTTCCTTTATGACGGCAGTAGCCCCTTCGGTGTCATTCCAGTGCTTGACACTGGAATGACACCAATAATTGACATTTCACTAGATATTCATTATAAATAATGGAATGCTACAAAGTATAAAAACCATATTAATAGAAGACGATAACGTTAGGCTGGATAGGTACATCAGAAGAATCTTTCCTGATCTAAAGCAATCTGTAATTGAAAAATCTTTAAGGAAAGGATTAATCAAAGTTGATGATTGCAAAGCAAAGTCCAGTGATAGAGTAAATTCTGGGCAAACTATAACGCTGAAGCACTTGCATTATATTGAAAACGCTAATTCTGATCGCAAATATAATGAAAAGTTAGTGAATCTACTAAGAGAGAACATATTATATGAAGACGAATATATACTAGCTATAAACAAACCCGCAGGGGTCATCGTTCAAGGTGGCGTAAAAGTAAAGATTAGCATGAGTGATTTGCTTGACCAAATAAGAGAGGGAGAAACATTTAAAATTGTCCATAGGCTAGATAGAGATACGAGTGGAGTGATAATATTCGCACGCAACGCTAATGTTGCCAGATACCTTATGGAAGAATTTAAAGGACGAAGAGTAAAAAAAACTTATTTAGCATTAACTTCTGGCATACCGAGCAAGGATAGTGGAACAATAGACTATCCATTGGTGAAAAAATATGTTTCAGGTCAAGAAAAAGTGGTCGTTGATGAAAATTCACCTCAGAATGCCACTACGCATTTTTCAATTATAGCAAAATCCAAACACAATGTTGCTTATTTAAAATTACAACCAATTACCGGCAGAACCCATCAGTTACGTGCACATTTAGCTCATATAAATTGCCCTATTCTTGGTGACGGTAAATATGGTGGTAAAAAAGCTTTTATTGATGGGATAGCAAATAAAATTCACCTTCATTCGCATTCTTTATCTTTAAAACTGCCAAACAATAAAGAAATCACTATCACCGCTCCTATCACTAAACACATCGAAAAATCCATTGAAGCGCTATTTTTCGACTGAAACGATTTCACCAATCAACTTTTCTGTCTTTGGCTTTAATTTGAAGCACAGATATTAGGCTAATTAATGCGCAGGCAGTAAGATAAATGCCTGCTGCAAGTTTTGTTTCGGTTTTTTCTATAAGCCACATGCATATGTATGGAGAAAGGCCACCAAAAATTCCTGCAGATATATTATTTGCTAAGCTTACGCCAGTGCATCTTACTTTTGTTGGAAACAGTTCACAAATAACAGAACCATATATTCCAAAAGATGCACCTACTGGTATAGTAATCAATAAGTAAGTTATTATTACGACATAGTGGTTAACGGAAGATAATAATGGTAATACACATGTACCAATCAGAGATAGCATAATCAGTACAGGAATCATTACGCGTTTTCTTCCAACTTTATCAGATAAAATTGCAAAAAGTACCGCAGATGCTGCAAATACAACCTGTATTACTATCCTCATTAAATCTTTAACACTAATAGATAAAATAACTAGCTCTTTTATTGATATATTATAAAACATTATTGCTGCGTAGACAATTGCATTCTGAGCAATTCCCAGATTGATTGAAATAATAAGCGGTCTTTTATAGTTTCTTACTAGTTCTAACAATGGTGAATGTGCTAAATTATTAGCGTACTTATTAGTTTTATATGCTAAGCTTTCTTTTAATATGTACCTAGTTAAAAAACCTATTGTCCCCAAAAAAAAGCAAAAATAAAAAAGCAACTTCCATCCCCATATTTCATAGTTCTCACCTGTAACTCTTTTGCAGATAAATATCATTGTTATGCATAAGAGCGTTCCAAGGGCTCCGCTAAAGGGCTTCATACTTCCTAAGAAACCTAGATTTTTTTTATCTTTTGAATGCTCTATCGTAAATGCTGTATTAATGCTTGTTTCACCTCCTGCAGTTATTCCTTGCACTATTCTACAAAACACAAGCAATACAGGTGAAAGCAACCCTATTTCTTTATACCCAGGTATAATTCCCATAATTGTGGATGATATTGAAATTAATATTACTGAAGTAAGTAAAGTCTTTCTTCTGCCATACTTATCTCCCATATAACCAAAAATTACTGCACCAATTGGTCTAAACGCAAAACCAATTGCAAAAACACCAAGGAATTTGAGTGTACTCAAATAATGATCTTCTGATGGGAAAAAAACGTTGATGATTGTATCTGTTAATACTCCAAAAAGAGTGAGTTCATACCACACAATCATGTTACAGATCATGCCCGATAGTATTGCTTTTTGGATATTATTCATGGTCTTTCAATTTAACATAACCTAATATATCATTAACCGGTGCTCCTTGCTATAAAATTTTTCATTCAATA
This sequence comes from Wolbachia endosymbiont of Drosophila barbarae, assembly GCF_044752445.1. Taxonomy (NCBI): domain Bacteria; kingdom Pseudomonadati; phylum Pseudomonadota; class Alphaproteobacteria; order Rickettsiales; family Anaplasmataceae; genus Wolbachia; species Wolbachia endosymbiont of Drosophila barbarae. The sequence goes on from NZ_JBIXJM010000248.1 coordinate 4,568, forward strand.
ACCTTCAAGGATAATTCACGTAAATGCTTATCCTCCACCTTGGAAGGAGCACCCATTAGAACATCTTCACCTTGCTGGTTCATAGGAAAACAGATTACTTCACGAATATTTGGCTCATCAGCAAGCAGCATAACTATTCTATCAACTCCTGGTGCTATTCCACCATGAGGAGGAACACCAAATCTGAATGCACGTACAAGTGCACCGAATCTTGTATCAACTTCTCCCCGGCTATAACCTGCAATGGCAAAAGCTTTATACATGATATCCAGTTTGTTATTACGAATCGCCCCACTTGACAGTTCTATTCCATTGCAAACAAGATCATATTGGTAAGCAAGGATATCCAGTGGATTTTTGTCCTCTAAATCTTTCAGACCACCGTGTGGCATGGAGAATGGGTTATGAAAGAAATCGATTTTTTTACTTTTATCGTCATATACAAAATATGGAAAATCAATGATCCAACAAAACTTGAAGATATTATCATCTATAAGACTGAGTTCTGACCCTAAAAGAGTGCGTACTTTTCCTGCAATGTTTGCCGCCTCATTCTCTTTGTCAGAAGCAAAAAATACACTATCTCCTGGCTCTATGTTTGTTGCTTCTCTTATGTGGTTTAGCCTATTTTCATCAAGAAATTTAGCAATTGGGCCTTTCGCAGTTCCATCTTTATCAAACGTTATATATCCGAGACCCTTAGCACCGAATTCTTTTTGCGCATGTTCTATCTTTTTATCAAAGAAGCTGCGTGGTTCCTCTGCTGTTTTAGGTGCAGGGATGGCTCTCACTACCATACCACGCTCAATATTGCTTTTGAAAATATTGAACCCTGAATCACGAAAAATTTCTGTAACATCGCTGATTAATAGTGGATTGCGCAGATCTGGCTTATCAGAACCATATTTAAGCATTGCTTCTTTATATGTAATACGTGGAAAATCTTTATCAACAGACTTACGAGAAAATTTAGCAAACACTCTATATAAGGTAGACTCAATAATCTGAAAGATGTCTTCTTGAGTTACAAAAGACATTTCAAGATCTAGCTGATAAAACTCTCCCGGAGAACGGTCAGCCCTTGCGTCTTCATCACGAAAACACGGTGCAATTTGGAAATATTTATCAAACCCTGAAACCATGAGCAACTGTTTGAAAATCTGCGGAGCTTGTGGCAATGCATAGAACTTGCCAGGATTTAGCCTGCTTGGCACTAGGTAGTCGCGTGCTCCTTCAGGAGAGGAAGCAGTGAGTATTGGAGTTTGAATCTCTAAAAATCCTCGCTCTATCATGAGCTTGCGGAGCTCTGCAATAATTTGTGAGCGCAAAATAATATTGTTGCGGACTTTTTCACGTCTTAAGTCAAGAAATCGATATTTAAATCTCATGTTTTCTGGGTATTCTTGCTCGCCGGTAATGCTTGCCAATATACTTCTTTCTTCTTTTGCTATTTCTTCATCAAAGTGGAACTCAACTTCCGACTCAACGCGCAAATTGTTGACTATCACCTCGATTTCTCCGGTAGAAATAGAGCTGTTTACCGTATCTTCAGTTCTAGCTTCAACTATTCCTGTAACAGTAATTACACTCTCTAATTTTAAATTTGATATCTCATCAAAAAAGTCTTTGTCATTATTAAATACTAGCTGAGTGATTCCGTAGAAGTCTCTTAAATCAACAAAAATTAGGTTACCATGGTCGCGCTTACGATATAACCATCCAGAAAGGGTAACTTCCTTTTCTACGTCGTTCTTCCTCAGTTCATTGCACGTATGAGTTTTATAGCAGTTCATATTTGTTTTACTTCTAAATTCTTTAAGAAGTATAGAAATAAACCTTATTACATACAAGCCCGTTCGTCAGATATTTGCGCAATTTTCGAAATAGAGCAGTACTGCTTTTATATTGTCTTTACCCGCAAAAAAATTGCACAATTTCTATAATTATGGTATAATAGTAAGGGTATTTTTAATGAATTAGATACAGGAAATGCCACTTACACAGATCATATTATATAGCGTAACATTACTTGCTGTAGCTGCAGTATTTCTCTTTTTGAGAAAAATATACAAAAATCGCATTAGAAAAATCATATTTCCTAGAAAAGTTTTTAAAGAAGAGTGGGAAGAAGACAGAAAATTCAATGAATTATATCAAAAAAATAAGCAAAAAGAGTTGATGAAACAACAAGAAACGCTACGCGAGAAACAAAAAGATGTGCAAGTTTATAAAGAAGATCCAGAAATAGTTGACATAGCAAAACCGGTAGGTAAATGGACAAAGATGGTTATGATGGGTAATGGTTTAATGCAGCGTTTTGCACAATTGATACATAGAGAAGGCGGACAGAAAGGATTTTGGGAGCTGTTTGTTAAAGCTCAGGCTTCAACTCAAGGTAAACATAAGGGGAAGGGCAGATAATCCATGCTTGAATGTGAAAATTTATCCTGCGCTCGTAATAATAAGGTACTATTTAAGAATCTCAGTTTTAAAGCTGAGCTAAAATCAAAGATTCTAATCACTGGTCCAAATGGTAGTGGTAAAACCAGCTTAATTAGAAGTTTATCTGGACTTTTACCACCGGTATCAGGCAATATAAGGCACTGCGGAAAAGATATATATGATGATCCAAAATCCTATATACCTTCTATGGTCTATATAGGCCATAAGAATGCCTGTAAAGATAGCTTAACTGTTGCTCAAAACGTAGAATTCTGGGCAGGAATACGAAATACTAGAGAATTGATTGTGGCAGCTATTTGTTGCTTGCAGTTGCAACCTGTACTTAATATTAGATATGGCGAACTTTCTGCAGGCTGGAAAAGGAGAGTTGCGCTTGCTCGCCTCTTGATTTCTAATGCAAACGTTTGGCTGATAGATGAACCATTTTGTAATCTTGATAGTGCAACGTGTGAATTAGTGCTGAACCTAATCTCAATACGCTCTGAGCAAAATGGTATAGTAATTATTACAGGGCATAGCTCTACAGAGCAATTGTGTGATTTTACAACGATTGATATACGTAATTTCAATAGACTTCTTGTATAGTTTTTGGCAACAACCGCTAGAAATAAAAAACTTGCTTGACAAACTCCGCCAGCTCCCTTATCATAAACACTGAAGCTATTTATTTATCTTCTCTGTACAGATTAAATGACAAAAAAACTCACGT
>NZ_JBIXJM010000248.1:7789-11267 GCF_044752445.1 Wolbachia endosymbiont of Drosophila barbarae
GATTCTTTATTTTTGTTGCGAATGTACACTACCACTTGCTTTAAAGCCAAGGGCAAATACTGCAGCTTTTCCATTAGCTCTTTTATTTCCTTATCCTGTAAAGGGTCATCTATATTTAAGGACTTCTTAATAAATCCCAAAGCCTCCGTTTTATTGAATATATCTAACTTTATTACTTCTATATCTCCTCTTGCTTCCCACTTATTATCACGAGAAGTAATTAAAACATAAGGTTTTTTATAGTCAGGATATAAAGACAGTGGTAAAAATTTACTGATGTCTTTATATTCTCTTGCATTATCGAAAATAAAAAGACTTTTTACATCTTTAAAATATCTATATACACTCTTAATAATAGATCTGATTCCCTTTTCTTGTTCAGTATCTTCATCTGTAATAAAAATTTTCGAACCTTCAGGTAACCTTCTATTTAACTCCTTAGCTAATCCTTTAAACGATTCTTCAAGATCCTTTTGTGTTCCTGCATTTACCCATACAAGATTACCATCATAATGCTCTTTATATTCACAAGCATATTTTCTGGCTAACTCACTCTCCCCTACTCCTTCAGAACCGCCAATAACAACAATCCGCGATATTGCCATTGGTTTGTCAGTGCTTTTATGCAGCCTATCATATATTTCTTGCAATTCATTTTTTCTTCCAACAAACATTTCAACCGGATGTTTTATATTAAACTGAATAGGTTTCCCTACCCGCTTGTTATCCTGTGTCGTTACAGCCACATATATTTTATGTAGTGTTTTACTATCCTTATGTTGTTGTTCTATTACTTTATCAATTCTTTCATTCTTTTCTTTTACTCCTTGTTCTATCTTACCTAAAGTACTAGCCCACAGCTCAACTTCTCGAAAAAGTTCTTCTCCCTTTTTGTACGAAAGAGGACGCGCTTTTATATCTTTTACCCAGTCTGATATTTTTTTTAGAAGATTATTACAAAAGATTTGATTGTCACCAATATAGCCAAACTTTTTGTTCAACCTACTACTCAACTTACCTAGCAATAATTCTCTTAGCTGAGCTTCATGGGGTAAATTAACCACAAACACCGATTCATTTAAAAAGTCTTCTATCTCTTTATTGCTAACTTCCTTGCCTATCTCACGCTTTATAAAATCCATATTTTGCTTCAAGTATTGAGCAGCACTACCATCTGAATCACTAATTCTATATCTTGCACTATCACCTATATCCAGAAACTCATCTTTTGTGTCTATCCTTACAAATGAAAGTTTTTTTCCTTTATTTTCTCCACTTAATATTGCTCTTAGGTTTCTTACTTTATGTTGTATTGAATATGGTGAATCAAAATCCATATTCGTAGCGACAAAAAAATGCTTTATTCCATCACTAAACTTTTCACTATTTTTGATTTTTAAATAGGCAGGAAAAAGTTTTAAAATACTAAACTTACCACTTTTTGTTAATAAGCTACTTACACTGATTTTTTCAGTTCCATCTTGGTTGTGCTTAACTTGTGTAAACTCATGTACTATACCTTTATTTTGCTCATGCCGGACAACAATATCATCAAAACCTTGAGCTGACTCTAACTCTGTGTCTATGGAGAAAGAACATTCTTTACCCATCTTAGACATTAGAGATATTACGATCAATAACTCTTGAAAGGTAATACCATGGTAAATGCGTTTGACCCCCCAAGTAGAATCATCTTCTAGATACATTACCCCTGTTTTTATCCTAATCTCTCACTCAAAATTGAATTCACAACATCAGGGCTGGCTTTTCCCTTGGTGAATTTCATGACTTCACCAACAAAGAAACCATATAATTTTGTTTTACCGCTTTTGTATTCTTGAACTTTATCTTGGTTGCTATTGATGATTGTGTCGATAACTTCTGATATTTGACCTCTATCGGTTATTTGCTTTAGGTCCTGCTCTTCTATGATGAGAGATGCAGGTTTGCCAGTTTCAAACATACTATCGAACACTTGTTTGCCAAGTTTAGCAGAGATTGTTCCATCAACGATAAAATCTAAGAGCTCGGACAGGGCATTGGCTTTGATTGGGGAGCTCACAATATCAATACCTGCTTTATTCAAACGACCAAAAAGCTCTACGGTTAACCAGGTAACGGCGAGCTTTGAATCATGTTTTTTTATCAATTCCTCAAAATAATCAGCAATTGCTTTATCGGAGGTAATGACGTTTGCATAGTATTCGTTGATACCCAATTCCTCAATGTATCGCAGCTTTTTTTGATCTGGTAACTCGGGTAAAGATGATTTAATAGAATCGATTTTATCCTGGCTTACCTCAACAGGTAATAAATCAGGCTCAGGGAAGTATCTATAGTCGCTTGCATCCTCTTTGCTTCTCATCACTTTTGTTTTTCCCAAAGCAACATCAAATAATAAGGTATCTTGACTTATTTCTTCTCCACTTTCTAAAATTTCAATTTGTCTTTGTATTTCATAGTCTGTAGCTTGCACAATATAACGTATCGAGTTCAGATTTTTTATCTCACAACGAGTGCCAAATGTACTACTGCCTTTTAGGCGGACAGAAACATTTGCATCACAACGAAGTGATCCCTTTTCCATATCACCATCACACGAACCAATGTAACGCAAAATCTGCCTCAATTTTTTCATGCATTCTGCAGCTTCCGCAGATGAACGGAGATCTGGCTCTGAAACAATTTCCATTAAAGCAACCCCTGCACGATTTAACTCTACATAGGTTCTGCTTTCCTCATGAACGCTCTTTCCTGCATCTTGCTCTAAATGAATTCTCGCAATTCTTATTTCTTTTTCATTGTCGTTGATAAATACTCTACCGTTTTTAACTATCGGCTCAAAAAACTGGGTTATCTGGTAACCTTGCGGTAAATCAGGATAAAAATAATTTTTCCGATCAAAGTAAGAACACTTATTAATTTCTGCAGAAAGTGCAAGACCAGTGCGTATTGCTTGCTCTATGCAGTAATAATTTAGTATTGGCAGCGTACCTGGCATTGCCGCATCAACTAGAGAAACTTGAGTGTTATGCTCAGCACCAAATTCCGTTGATGAGCTAGAAAATAGCTTCGTATTAGAAGAAACTTGAGCGTGTACCTCAAGCCCAATTACCGCTTCCCAATCCTCTTTCGTCATGTATTTTATTTAAATGATAATCTTAATATTCTGCAAAATTAGCACAAAAAGTCAAAACAAAACTCATGTTAGCTAAGTGGTATGCAGATTGTTTTACCCATAGAAACGGGTTAAATGCAAAAGATTACTTGACAAGCTTCGCCAGCCCTCTTATCATAAAATTGAAGCTATTTATTTATCTTCTCTGTACAGATTAAATGACAAAAAAACTCACGTATCTGGCGTCTCATGTTTAATTTTTTGCACTATGTGCACCTTATGTCTTTATAAAACTTCTACCTACATAAGCTGAAACGCGCTTATAAAGCGTTTAAAACATAAAAAAACGCCAACTTAAAA
>NZ_JBIXJM010000249.1:0-14117 GCF_044752445.1 Wolbachia endosymbiont of Drosophila barbarae
CTCCTCTGGTTCTGGCTGCCATCCAGAAAGACAAAGCATTTTACTGTTAGAATTTCCTTTATACTTTACTTCTATTTCTGGTTGTCCTAAGTTGTTCAATTTGCACTTATTCCCCTGAAACTCTTTACATTCCGTTTCAATATCAGGAACATAGCCATATTCTTTCAGAACTTTAAATTGTTGCGGATTACTTTCTAATATACCTTCTATAATATTATCAATGTAACTTTTTGTGTTACTACTGTCAGTCGTTTTTGCTACTATTGCTGGTTTTACTACTTTTAAAGATAGAGGGCCGATGTTCTTAGTAGAATTAGTGATAACATTGAAAGTACAGACACCATTGCTGTAGACTCCATGTGCTCTATAAGTACAAGTGCTCTCGCTCATCTTCATTTTTATTTCTAGCGTGTTTTCATTTGCTACCTTCACTATCTCAGGCTCTGGAGCAGGTGGTGCCGGGAAACAGCGGACGAACTGTGGATTTTTTTTGTCTATACTTTGAGTTCCATGGTATTCAGCGCAGAGCTGGCCCTTTTTTCTATAGGTTTTGAAGTAATAGTGAGTATCCTTATCTGTAACAGTATATGAGTGATTTGGAATGTTCTCATTATTTGAAACAACGTGTGGAAAACCTAACTCTTTTCTTTCCTCCAGTCCGCTAATTATCACCCCAACTCTTGGATCGAAGTAATCATTGTCTTTATCTGTTATAGGAACAATTCTAACTTGTGGAGGTGACATTGCAAGTTGCTCGCAAAATGGAGGGGGGCTAGGTGCAAGTGGCACGGGAGCACATTTTACTGCCGTTTGGTAGCAGGTATCACAGACTTTTTCCCTCTCCCCAGGACGAAAAATATTCTCACCCGAAAATACTCTAGAACCCAATGAAGAAATTCCTGACATACAAGCCCCTTTTTGACTGCAAGCACATATTTTAGGAGAGTTAGCGAATCTTCTTTTTTCCTCATCAGTAACACCGTCTGCCCATTCCCATTTAAGACCCCGAGCAATTTCTCCTCCAGCTTTTGTTTTATCCCCTTCCCAATCAATAAAAGCTGCAGCAGAAACTCCAGCTCCTGTACCTTGCGTTCCATATATCTGGCGGCAGGATTCCCCACTTTGTAAGTCATAACAATAACTTTGTCCATCATAAGCACATACTCTAATTTTGGGATTAAAGTAACCATCAACTCCTTGATCTTTTATTGCTTGCACCTTAATTTCCTTTACCCAATCTCCACCAACTATTGCTTCCCACCAAGTATTACTTTCTACAAATGTTGGACAATCAGCATATCCTTGATACGAAAGACCAAGTATCAAAAAAAATATCAATAAGAAATTAAGCTTTACACTTCTCATAAAATACCGGTAACCACTCATTAACTTCTTCTCCTTTTTCTTTTATTGCCTCATACATATACTTTATAGTCTCTTTGTTAGCTGAAAGTACATGTATTTCTTGCATATCCTTCAAATCCAGATTTAAGGTTACTAATCCTTTGTACTGTTTTATCAAAAATAAACCTTCCTGTGTTGGCGTCTGCAGAATTATATTCAGCTCCTCTTTCGATAGAGAAAATGCCTTCATGTATAATCTATTTGCATTGACGTTCGGCATCAAGATTCTTGTATCAACATGTTTATCTAAATATTGAGTAAATTTGCTAGCAAATGCGAGATTTAAATTCTCAGTACTTAGGATTACTACAACATTTAGTTCCGTCATTCTTTGCATCCAGTTATCAAACTCTTTCTCTGTAGGAAAAATATTACTTATCTCCCATGCTTCATCCAAAACAAGTATTGCAGGCGAGCCATCACATTTTGCCTCAAAAGAATATAAAAAATAGTAAAGTATCACGGACATACATTCCTTTTGTTTTGTAAGGTTTGCGGTGTTGAGAGATATAATTTTTGTTTCCCAGTCAATATCTGATTCATCACCATCTTGAAATAAGTAAGCAAAGTCACCATCGTCACACCATCTACTTATCTTACCCCCAAGGAGCAAGAGCACCTCAGAAATTTGTGAAATAGAACGTGATTCCTTGGGTATAGCAAATATAGAATCCACAATTTTTCTTATCTTTTCTTCTACGTCCACCAAGCTCGTATCGGCTACCATTCTTCTGATCAGTTCAACCAACATATTGCGATTGGAAGCACTATCTTCAATGTTTAGTGGATTAAATTTTAGGCTTTTGTCCTTATATTTTGGATCGATTATGTAATATTTACCACTCACTGCTTTAGTAAAAATTATTGATTTTCCAGTGTTATCCAATATGACAATTCTTGGGTTAAACTTTCTTGATTCTGATAATAGAAAATTAATGAGTGAAGTTCTGCCTGAATTTGGAGCTCCGAGTATCGTAGTATGGCCATTATTTCTTTTTCCATGAAAATTAAAGAAGTAAGGATTTCCTTTTTTTGAAAAAAAAATCATTACCGCTTCTTTCCACCTTCTTCCTTTTAATGTACCTGACGTAAAATCGTGCAGCATAGCAAAGCTGCAAGCGTATTTTGTTAAGATATTTTTCGGTTGCGTAATAAAAGCAAAATTGCCTGGAAGTTGTGCCCAAAAATGACTTTCCATATGTAAATCAGTTCTAAACATCATGAAGCCAACTAATGACATTATAGAAGATAAATCACTAATACTTTCAGCTAACTTATTCCTATCATCTGCAAATATTGTAAAAATAATTTTCTGTTGGCAGAAGTCTATACTAGAGGTCCTTTCAAGCTCTATTATTTCTTCAATTCCTGAGCTTTTAAGTAAGGTATTATCCTCACTAATTTGCAGCATGTTGATTTGTTTTTTAAATTCTTTTATTGCTTTATTATTACTAGTAAATATCATTATTTCTGTAATGATAAATTCAGATTCAAGCTGCAAGCATCTATCTATATTACCTAAAGAGATTTCCCGGTATTCTTTTATGCTGAAAATAGAGCCAAATTTCTGTTGATTTTCAAATATTGTTTGAAACGTATTGAAACCAAAAGCTATTTTAAAATTTCTAATATATTGCGACAGGTCCCTTTCATGTATTGGATAATCTTTGTGCGTTAATGTAACAATATAGTGGAGAAATTCTATCATTTCAGAATATATTTTACCTTCACTAAACCTTAGACCCAGTTTTTTAGCTCCAAAAGGTTCTAAATCATTTTGAATTAAGTCAGTTATCTTTTGCAACTCCTGATGGCTTTCTTGTAAAGACAACTTATGCTTATTCTTTATTCTATTGAAAAAAAACGAATTATTAGTATGCTTGCCAAAATCGCTAAACAATATTACAATGTATAGTTCATTTATATACTGTAATTTACTATCAGTTAGTTTATTAAACCACGTTGAATGTAGGTTGTCAGAGAAGTCTTCAGTTTTATTCCATTTCAAGCTCAGTTTATTGCGCTTTCTAACGGTATGAATCCAAACGGTAAAATACAGGCTATTAATATTTTTTGATATGCTTTTTCTAATTTCAGTTCTGAGGTCGCTGTAGTTATCAACAGAAGAATAATCTTCTAACTTGATTATTTTTAACAATTCTCCCTGTTTTGTGAGTATGGTTTCTTCATCGTAATGACAAGCATAAGGAACAAAATCTAAATCAATGCTTTCTAGTAATGCTAAGTTGTTCTTTTTTTTAAGCTTAGAGTTAACTGTTGGTACTTTTAACTGCATATGCGTATTCAATAAAGATAATTAAAAAAGATAAAAATACTATCTTAATTTTTATCTTTTTTTTCGCTATCGGATTGTAATTTTATATCTTTTGCAAAGTTAAATTTTTCTTTTAAGTAGCCTGTTGCCTTTTCTGTACTACCGAACATCAGGACCAGTACACCAAACATTATCATAAAAAAGATTAGACCTCTGAACACTACTGCAAGTATCACTGCAGCTATACACAACCCTATGATTGTTGAAGGACTCATATTTTCTACAGTATCTTTAACTGAAAATGAAGAAATAAAATTTTTTACCGTTTCTTGTATACCCTTTAATTCATCACTCGCCGAACTTGCTTCGCTAGAATATGATGCAAAAATGAAACTTAATAAGGCTATAAAAACCAAAACTTTATTCAATTGAATGCGCATCAACTAAACACCTTTTAAACATTCCTCAAATATAACAACTTTTATATCAATAGGCAAGAACTGAATTCACTTATCCACTACAAGTAACACATATTTAATTTTTACCGCTGCGAACATGCTGTAAGCTCTTATCATCAACAAGAGGACTCACATTAATGGATGTTAATTTACTTGATAGGAAGTTTGAATGCAATTCAGCTACTGCTGCTATAGCAAGCACTGCAACCATAGCAAGTAGTCCTGCTCCTATCAATCCTGATGTCATTGCTCCTGCAACAATGCACCCTATTGTGGAGAGAGCACAACCTGCTACAAGTGCAACGTGAAGATTTCTGTTATTGGGTTGGTTTTTAAGTAGGATATCTTTCTTAACTTGATCTGGATTTGCTTGACCATCTGAGTTTTCATTTTCTTGCATTTTTGGCTCTTTTTTTACAGTCTGCTCTGGCTGCACTTGAGTCTCGTTTTCTTTTGGGGATTCCAAATTTGATTCTAATAACTCAGTTTTTTCTCCACCCTCTGGTTGTAAGCCATTATCTTCTTCAATAGAGCTCAATGTTGAGTTTAAACTTTCCTCAGATGAAGTGCTTGCTATTGATGTTAAACTGTTTTTTCTACTATTTATTGGTGATATCGAGTTTTTTTCACTCAGTCCAGGTGAGTTTATTCCACTATCTGAACCACTACCGTTACCAAGCTTAGGAGTTTTTATATTCTTCTTTAATTGCTCCATAACTTTACTATATTTTCTAGATACCTCTTTCGGAATATCTAATTGGCCAAGTATTTTAGTATCACCACTTTTTTTCTCAGCTACATTCAAGGGTGTTTCTTGTGTGTTGTTTTGCTCTTCAATATGTCCTAGCTGCATTTGATCTTCAATATTTTCTTCAACAGCATTTGGTATTGAGCTTACACTGCTGCTCCTGTTAGTAATATCCAAAATTGTTTTTACTATTTTTCCTCTTTTTGTTTGTGGTCTTTGTGATTGTTCTCTTTCATTGTTAAATACTGTAGGTACAGCTAGTTCTTCTGATTTTATTACTTCATCTTTCAATGCAGGAAGAAAGTTTTCGATATAATACTTATAATGTTTTTGATATTCCTCTTGTTTTTCTGGTGATTTTTCTAATTGTTCTCTCAGCGATTTTTCTAATTCAGTTAATACCTCAGGACTAGCTCCTTCCTTGAACAACTCTATGCATTTTTTGATAGTTCCATCTCCATTTTTTTTTGGGCTTTCATGATTATGTGTTTTTTTTGTTACCTTTTTGTATATAGTGTCGTGCAATTGTTGGTTAATAACTTCTTTATTATTCTGAGGTTTTTTTAAAGTACCTGGCATAGACTCCTCCATACAAATAAAATGTATAGATACCTCTTTAGCGTTAATTTTACATTAAAATTGGATAATTATGCCATATTATGGATAATTAATGGCAACTTGCTTATTGTGAGGTCGCTTAACTATTTGCTTTCTGGGTTTTCTACTTCTACAGATTTGCTCTCAATATAATTGTTTGCTTGTTGAACTAACATATCCACTACTTCTTTTACAGGCTTTTCCCTATCAACCATGCCAACACTTTGACCGGCCATTAAAGATCCCGTTTCAACATCTCCTTCAATCACTGCTCTTCTTAAAGCTCCAGCCCAGAACTTTTCTATTTCAAGCTGCCCATCTTCTTTTGAGATCTGTCCCTTTTGGTATTCATCAATAACTTCTTTTTGACGCTTCATGAAATCATCGCTTGCTTTGTTGGCTATAGCTCTTACTGGAATTACAGGAAAATCAGCACTTATCTGTACAGAAGGTATTGCATTACGTGCGGCCGATTTAATAAACACTTCCTTAAAATTTTTGTGGGCAATTGACTCATTAGTGCAGACAAATAATGTGCCTATTTGACAGCCACTTGCTCCCATTTCTAAGTAATTAACTATCACTTCGCCTCTGCCTATTCCACCTGCAACAAACACTGGTATTTGTTCATTTTTAAAATGAGGCAATATCTCTTGTGCAAGAACAGAAGTGCTCACTGGACCTATATGTCCACCTGCTTCCATTCCTTCTATTATTAACGCATCTACTCCCATTTTCACTAACCTTTTCGCAAGGCTTAATGCTGGTGCAAAGCACATAACTTTAATGCCTGCACCCTTGATTTTTTCTATATTAGGCTTTGTTGGCAGTCCACCGGCAAGCACTATATGGCTCACTTTCGTTTCAATACACACATCTATCAACTCACTCAACTTTGGGTGCATAGTAATTAGGTTTACACCAAATGGCTTGTTAGTTAATTTTTGTGTCTCTATGATTTCTTTTTCCAGTAAGTCTGGGAACATTGCACCACATGCAATCACACCAAAACCACCAGCGTTTGAGATTGCTGAGACCAAGTTTCTCTCTGAAACCCAGCTCATAGCACCACCCATTATAGCAAACTCACTGCCAAGAAAATCTGTTCCTTTTTTCCAGAGGCTACTTAACATATAACCTATATCATGCGTTTAAAAATGTTTTGTTTATCTATAAATGTGTGCTTCAAAGCGCCAAGTATATGTAAGATTATAAAGAGTACCATAAAATATGCAAGCATCGAATGTAGCTCGTTAGCCGTGTTAGCGAGGTCTTTGTTTTGATTAATCAACAAAGGGATATGAAAAAAATATTTGATCTGTTTGCCAGAAGCAGAAGACATGACATAGCCAGATAGTGGCATTAGCACCATCAAAGAATATAAACCAAAGTGTACTGCTTTACTTATATTGATTACAAACCGAGAAAAATTTGCTGGAAGTGGTGGAACATAAGTAAAGACGCGAAAAAATATGCGTACTATGATTAATCCAAGAATAGTGATACCGCAAGCCTTATGAATAGCGTATATGTTGAACTTAATTTCATTGCTAAGTGGCAGGCTTTTCATATAAAGTCCAGAACAAAGCATACCGATAATAAAAACAGCCATCAACCAATGGATACCCCTTAAACCTAGGCTATATTTATCGTCTTCCATTTTGATTACCCTAAAGTAGCATTTATATAATAGAAAAACTATTTTTCAATCAAAATTATTAAAGCAATTTAGATTTACCGACAATGTAAATTCAAGAGCAATCCTGTCATTCAGAACATAGAAACGAAAAACTTCCTTGACAAACTCCGCCAGCCCACTTATCATGATAGTGAAGCTATTGTATTTGCTTTCGCCAATCTGCAGGTTAAAAGGTAAGGATTACTTAATGTATCGGCGTCTTATGTTCAATTTTTTGCAGTATATAGATACTGTATGTCTTTACAAAACTTCATCTACATCTAGATTTTTATCTAAATAAGCTGAACGCGCTTATAAAGCGTTACAAGACATCAAAAAATGCCAATACTCGACAGAGATAATAAAAGACTAGCTAACTCGGGGATTCTTTGTCTTTTTTTCTGCTTAGTAAATTTCTTAAACATTTGCAGCGTAAGTTAGTTGCAATTAAAAGCAGCTAAATCTTGCTTGTCAAGCGTTTAAAACATAAAAAACGCCAATATTTTAAAGCAGATAATAACCCTAGGGTTTCTTTTGCCTTTTTTTTTATTTGGTAAATTCCTTAATATTTATGGCTAAACGACAATCGTCATCCCAGCGGGATCTAGAGATACCGAGGCGGTATGACGGTGTAGATAGTATCCCGCTACGTGTTAGCGGGATCTATGTTAAGGTATGACGGTTAAGTAAGGGATCTATGTTAAGAGATACCGCGAATGAATCGCGGTATGACGGTTAAGTAGGGTGTCATCCTAGTGCTCCTTTTTTTGTCATCCAAGTAGCTGACACTGGGATCCAGTTTTCCATATAATCTCATCGAAAATGTTGTAACCACTTTCTATGCTAGTTTACAAGCAAACTTTCCTGGATCCCAGTGTCAGCTACTTGGATGACACCTCTGGGCGCTGGGATGACAGGAGAAGGAGGCTACTTTCATGACACCATTCTTTTTCCTGGATTCCAGACTGGAATGACATCATCCTTTTTTCTAGATCCCAGTGTCAAGCTACTCGGATGACAGGAGAAGGGGCTACTTGCATGACGGTGTCGGTAAACTTAGAGCTATAATAACTATTTGCCTTTTTTCTGCTTAGGTTATGCAAGAAGTCTACTGTCTGAGAAAAGGTAGATAAAAGATGAAAACAGATAGAAGTATTTTAGTAGCTCAAAAAGAACGTTAAGTCATGCTTTTTATTTATATTGACAGCGTATATGACATCGTTTACGATTAAAGTTAATAACAATAATTTATATTTATCATGTTTGCAGTAATTGAGACTGGTGGAAAGCAATATTTAGTAAAAGAAGGTAGTATAATAAAGGTAGAGAAGTTAGAAGCTGAAGAAAAAAAAGAGGTGGAAATCAATAAGGTGATTTGTATTTCAAGTAATGGCTTATCTTATTCATCTAATGCTACTGTTAAAGCTGAAGTGTTGGAGCAGTGCAGGGGGGAAAAAATTATAATCTTTAAGAAGAAAAGAAGAAAAAATTACCGTAGGAAAACTGGTCATAGGCAGTATATAACTGTTCTTCGTATAAATGAAATTAGTCTTCAAAAGTAAGAGGTAAGATATGGCAACTAAAAAATCAGGTGGTAGTTCCTGTAATGGTAGAGATTCAGCGGGTCGTAGGTTAGGAATAAAGAAGAATGGGAAGGTTATTCCTGGTAACATAATTGTGCGCCAAAGAGGCACAAAATTCCATCCTGGAAAGAATGTTGGTATAGGTAAAGATCATACGATTTTTGCTAAAATAGAAGGCTGGGTCAGCTTTAGAAGGTCAGCAAATAAAAAGACTTTTATTGATATCGTGCCTACAGATAATATGAAAGCTTCAGCTTGAATAAATCATGGGTCTGTAGCTCAGGTGGTTAGAGCGCACGCCTGATAAGCGTGAGGTCGGAGGTTCAACTCTTCCCAGACCCACCATTTAGTAGTTACTAACTGTGTTTTCTATAGCGGTTTTGATATTGTATAAGCAAAAACATGAGTTTATATAAAAATTTAGTAACCAGTGAATCAGTGGCGGCTGGTCATCCAGATAAAGTAGCAGATCAAATTTCAGATGCAATACTTGATGAGTACCTTTTTACTGATCCTTTTGCGCGAGCTGCAATAGAGACTTTAGTCACCAAAGATAACGTTATTATAGCTGGGGAAGTGTTTGGGCCTAACATCAAAAATAGCAGGATTGAAAGTATTGTACGGAATACAATAAAAGATATTGGTTACAAGCACGATGGGTTCCACTGGAGAAAAGTGAAAGTAAATATATTGCTGCATGAGCAATCAAATGACATTGCAATAGGGTTGGATCAAGGTGCTGGAGATCAGGGCATAATGTATGGCTATGCAACAACAGAGACAGAAAACCTTATGCCGGCACCCATTTTTTATGCACACTCGATTCTGAAAAATATCATGAGCGCAGTTAAAGAAGCAAAACTTGGTCCAGATGCAAAGTTACAAATCACTTTGGCATATGAGAATAACCTCCCGGTACGTGCTGAAAGTATTATTGTCTCAATACAGCACCCTGAGGATTTGGATCAATCAAAAGTAAAAGAAATAATTTACCCTTACATAGTTTCATCTTTACCTGAAGGATGGATGTGTCCTGAGGAAAATCTCTTAGTCAATCCAACTGGTAGATTTGTTATTGGTGGACCGGTTAGTGATTGTGGATTAACCGGACGAAAAATTATGGTTGATACTTATGGAGGTTATATTCCACACGGTGGAGGAGCGTTTTCCGGAAAAGATGCAACCAAAGTTGATAGATCTGCGGCTTATATGGCAAGATATCTTGCTAAAAATATTGTCTTTGCAGGTTTGGCTGAACGTTGTCTTGTGCAGCTTTCTTATGCAATTGGTGTATCAAAACCTACTTCATTCTATATTGATACATTTGGTGCGAATAAGGTAGAGGAAAGAGTAATTAAAAAGTTTATCGAGAATAATATAGATTTATCAACAAAAGGCATAATCAAGCATTTATCGCTTAATCATCCTATATATAAACGTACAGCCTGTTATGGACATTTTGGTAAACAGTCGGAAAGGGACGGTGGATTTTCTTGGGAAAACATGGACTTATCTGCTGATCTTTGTAGAGAATTCAATATAGAAGGTAATAGTAAAATTTCTTTAGATTGCTAAAATTTTTGATTTACAGCCCCATATTTATATACTAGCTTATTGTTAAAGCATAGCACGCTTTTTCATAATAATTATACCACATTAGTAATAATTTTTATATTCAATTTTTATTGTGAGGCTTATAAAGTGTATAACGAAATAGAAGGAGAACTGTACAACGTAATTGTAAAAGAGTTTTCTGATCTTATTGATAAAATAAAAGAACACCCTTTTAATGTTGAATTGATAAATAATACATTAGATTATGAAAAATTCAAATTCTACCTTCAGCAGGATTTTCTGTATTGTATAGATTGCGCTCGTGCTTTTTTAATTGTTGCAGCTAGAGTTGATGATATTGAAATGATGAGTAGTTTAATCAATTTGGCACAAGGAGCATTTTATGTTCGAGAACAGTATAAAAAATATTTTGAAGATTGTGATCTATCTGATGATCACAAAAAGTCAAGAGCTTGTTCTGCCTTTACTGACTTTTTCATGAGTGCCGCATATCACAATTCTGTTAATGAAGCTTTAGTAGCATCTTATTCTTGCTTTAACATATACCAAATCGTTATACGCCATATGGTAAATGAGATAACAACTAAAGGGGTTAAAAATAACAAATACAAAGAGTGGATCAACATTTATAGTAGCGAAACAGTAAATGCTGTAATTGATGAGGTTACTGATATTACAAATAAGCTATATAAAAAAGCTAGTGACTGTGAAAAAAAGAGGATGTATGAGTTTTTTAAGAAAGGGCTGGAATTAGAAATAATGTTTTGGGATGAGGCATATTACTCTAATATATCTAGCAAAGAATATTAGCAGCGGATTATTTACGTTAACTTGATCTTTTATCGGTAACTACAGTGTTCAGTGGCATAATTAGGAGCTGTTACGAGTCAAATCTTTTAAAGGATATAATTGAGCATCCTTTTAATGTTGAGTTAGCGAATAACACCCTAAATATAGAGAACTTCAAATTCTATGCTCAACAAAAGACGTTGTTCTTAGGTGATTATATTCGTACCACCTTAATTACTGCATCCAAAATGGAAGATTATAGTAGTATTATCTCGCTTGCTGAAGTAGCCCAAAGAGTAGTGACTGTTAATAGAATGCTATATGACTACTACTTTACTATGTACGGTATAAGTCGCGAAAAGAAATCTCTTGAGTGTTTTAATTTCACTAATTTTCTTTTATCCATCTCGCATAGTAATACCTATGAGGCTATGACGGTTTTGTATTCTTGCATGTTTATATACGAGACTGTCGTTGATAGCATGAAAAATAGATTCAAGAAAAATAATAGATATAGGGATTGGTTTAATTTTTGTTACAGTGATTCAGTAAAGTCTGGATGCATTATTTTAGAAAATATTGTTGATGGATATTGCAGCAGAGCAAGAGAAAACGAAAAGAGCAGAATGCTTGAGTTGTTTAGAATAACTGCACAATTTGTGTTAGATTTTTTGAACGGTGCATATAATTTTTCAAGATTCAATCAATTTCCTAAGGAACATTGACAATTTTAAGCTAATTTGTATCCTTAATAAGTATTTTTTAAAATGCTATGAAAAGTAAAGAACATGATTTTCATTTAGTGGATCCAAGCCCTTGGCCAATTGCTGTATCAGCAGCAATTCTTATTCTTGCACTTGGATTAGTTGGCGCGCTTCATAAACAAATTGTCGGAATGTTTTGTTTAGTTTTGGGAATCTCCGCAGTATCAGGGGTGCTGTTTTATTGGTGGAGAGATGTAATAAGGGAAGCCATTTATGACAAATGTCACACTGCCATTGTAAAACATGGACTCAAATTTGCAATGTACTTGTTTATTCTCTCGGAGGTCGTATTTTTTATAGTGTTCTTTTGTTCATTCTTTAAAGCCTGGCTTGATCCAGTTTTTTTATTTGAGGCGTTTTCTCCTGCAAAAAAAGTTGAATGGCCCCCTGAGGGAATTTTGCCACCTGATCCGTGGTCACTACCATTCATGAATACATTAATATTATTGCTTTCTGGTACAACAATTACTTGGGCAAATCACTCTTTACTTAAAAATGATAAAAAGAGCATGATTAAAATGCTGTCCATAACTATATTGCTTGGAGTTTTTTTTATAATAGTGCAAGCAATAGAGTATCATGAAGCGAGTTTTTCTCTACAAGAAACAGGAGAAAAGCTTATTTATACATCCAATTTTTACATGATTACCGGTTTTCACTGCGCACACGTTATAATAGGAATAATATTTTTATCAGTGTGTTTATTTAGAGCACGGAAAGGCCAATTTACACTTCAGGACCATTTGTGCTTTGAGTTTGCCTCCTGGTATTGGCACTTTGTAGATGTAGTTTGGATATTTTTATTTTTGTTTGTCTATTGGTTAAGCGTTTATTAAGTGGTTAAAATAATAGGTCTAGATCCAGGAATAAGCAAGACTGGGTGGGCCATTATCAGCCTGAACGAAAAAAATAATATTGAATTTTTGGGCGGCGGTACCATATCAACTGATGGTAAATTGGGTACAGGTGAACGCCTACATACAATTTTTGAACAATTAAAGAAAGTAATTTCCCTATACTCTCCGAATGAAGCTGCGGTGGAGAAAATTTTTGTTAATAAAAATCCTAAATCTTCACTAACTTTAGGATATGCAAGAGGGGTTGTAATTTTAGCGTTAAAAATAACAAAGCTAACTATGAATGAATATGATGCAAACTATGTAAAAAAAAGCATTACCGGAAATGGCCATGCTGATAAGGATCAGATGATATTTATGGTGAAGCAAATAGTTAAAAATTTGAGTATAAAATGTCACCATGCTGCTGACGCTCTTGCTGTAGCAATTTGTCATGCTTATACGAAAGGTTCTTGTTTTGTTGAGTAACTTTTATATGGGATTCAGTTTGAAGATTTCCAGATCTGGAAAAACTATTTGATTGTGTTTATCTTGTCTAACGTTCGTTGCAAAATAATACATGCGGAGATTTTATCATCTATTTTTTTCGATTTTGTGATTGATATTCCAGTAATTTTTAGTGTACGAGTTGCGATAGATGTTGAGAAGCTTTCGTCTTGTAAGTATATATTTACTTTATATTTTTTTATTATTTTATTTGCGAATTGGATTATAGTTTTACACCATTTAGTTTCTTGCTCGTCCATTTTTAATGGTAGTCCTATTACCATTGATCCAGATTCATTTTCTTTGAATATTCTATGCAGATAACCTAAATCTTTGCTCATATTTTTTCTGTGATATATGCTATGAGCTGTGGCTATGAGCTGTGTTTTATCGCTAAATGCTATGCCTATTTGCTTTTCTCCCATGTCAAGGCACATTATGCGCTTATCTTTTGGAATAGACTTTAGAAACTCATCTGGATTTCTATGTAGCATCTATTAGACTTCCTTTAAAGTGACCTTACCAAAAAAGTGGAGAGAAAGTTAAGAAAATTTTTTACAAAAAGAATAATGAATCAAATTGCTCAGGAATGCAATAGACTTCTTGCATAACCCAAACTAAGTAGAAAAAAGGTATCATCTAAGTAGCTGACACTGGTTTCCATCCAAAAGGGCAGTGCCCCTATGATGTCATTCCAGTGCTTGACACTGGAATCCAGACTTTATAGCTCTTTTCATAGAAGTCCGGATGTGATAAGATAAGGATAGAAGATGATAAGGAGGTTGAGTGCCAGCAGCATATAGTTATGACTTAAGGAAAAAAGCAATGGAAGCGCTAGACGAAGGAGAAAGCAGAGAAACAGTGGCAGCAAGATTTAAAATTGGACGAACTACTTTATGGGAG
>NZ_JBIXJM010000249.1:14167-34273 GCF_044752445.1 Wolbachia endosymbiont of Drosophila barbarae
TTCTTTGTCTTTTTTTCTGCTTAGTAAATTTCTTAAACATTTGCAGCGTAAGTTAGTTGCAATTAAAAGCGGCTGAATCTCGCTTGTCAAGCGTTTAAAACATAAAAAACGCCAATATTTTAAAGCGGATAATAACCACGGGGCTTCTTTTGCCTTTTTTTTATTTGGTAAATTTCTTAATGTTTATGGCTAAACGACAACCGTCATCCCGCTAGCGGGATCTCTTGTTAGCGGCTGAGATACCGCGAATGAATCGCGGTATGACGTAGGGATTGCATTAGCTATAATTCTTTAGTTTTCACTTTTCTTTTAACCTTGCAATGATATTTTCTTTGCCGATAAAAATTAATAATTTAGCGAGCTCTGGTCCTGTTTCTGTTCCTGTTAAAGCTGAACGCAACTGCGTAAATAGGTTTTTTGCCTTTATATCCACTGTTTGTCGAATAGTTTTGACCCATTCTGACAACGTGTTTTCATTACAATCACCTTGGGGCAATGCATTGAACGCAATTTTTATAAGCTCCTTATCAAGAATCACAGGCTCTATATCGGATTTGCATATTTTCCACCACTTGGCCACCTCAGAAAACCTTTCTATATTGTTCTTTATAAAATACCAAAACTCTGAGGAGTCCACTCCAATTTGATTTAAACGTTCTTGTATAATTTCAAATGGCATTTGTTGCAGCACTTTGC
The DNA here is from genome assembly GCF_044752445.1 of Wolbachia endosymbiont of Drosophila barbarae. NCBI lineage: Bacteria > Pseudomonadati > Pseudomonadota > Alphaproteobacteria > Rickettsiales > Anaplasmataceae > Wolbachia > Wolbachia endosymbiont of Drosophila barbarae. The sequence continues at coordinate 14,864 of NZ_JBIXJM010000249.1, forward strand.
TATTTAGCTTGTATGCTTCACTCAAGCTAAATTGCGTACATGCTGAGCTAAATTTTTTAATGTCAAATGAATCAATCAAAGATTGCATACAGGCGCAAGCTTCAATTGGATTGGATGTTCCAAGCTTCACTAAATAGCTAACTAGTGCCATCGGTTCAATTTCATCTTCTTTTATAGATTTAATGTCCAGCACGCCGGTTCGCTTGGATATTTTGCTATCATCAAAATGTAGCAGAGAAAGGTGAGCAAATGTAGGGATTTTCGCTTTTAATGCTTTAATCATTTGGATTTGCACTGCGGTATTAGTTACATGATCTTCCCCGCGTACAATATGAGTTACATTAAAGTCAACATCATCAGTAACAGAAGGTAACATGTATGTGTAAATTCCATCTTCTCTTTTTACCACAGGATCGCTGATGTGACTTGTTGCAATATTTATTTCACCTTTAACTTCATCATTCCATTTAACAACTTCATTTCTATCCAACTTAAATCTAAAATGTGGTCTTCTTCCTTCTTGCTCATAACTAATTTTCTCTTGCTCAGTTAGAAGTAACGCGCTTCTGTCATATACAGGGGGAAGTCCTTGTTTTAACTGCAATTTTCGTTTAATGTCTAACTCTTCTCTTGTTTCATAGCATGCATAAATATGCCCTTCTTTTATTAACTGCAAAAACACCTCATTGTAACGCTCAAAGCGCTCTGATTGCTTGAAATTTGCATCCCAATTGATACCAATCCATTTCAAATCTTGTATGATATCATTTATATATTTGACATCTGAACGCTGAAGGTCAGTATCATCAAAACGGAGTAAAAATTTTCCATTTTGATTGCGTGTGTACATCCAACAAACCAAGGCAGTTCGTACGTTTCCTACGTGGAGGTAGCCAGTTGGGCTTGGAGCGAATCTTGTTAGCATTTAAACAGCAATATTGTTTACTCTAATTTATTTTAATTTTATATAAATGTACGGCTAAAGCAAGCGAGATCTGCTAATACAATTGAGCAAAAGAAGAATAAGTATGGCTATAGCATTGTGGCACCTTTGATGTTTGAGACCATATGATGAATTCAAGAAAATTCATGGCTTGACGACAAAGGCTAATGTAGCATTATATTGGTATCATGACTAACTTAGAAAAGATGAGAGAAAAACTGCAAGATCAAATAAATTATCATAATGTTTTGTATCACCAAAAAAATAAGCCAGAAATAAGTGATGCTGAATATGATGAACTGAAGAAAAAGTTAGCTGAAATAGAGCCAGAAATTTATGCAACACAAGATAGTGTTGGTGCTCCACCTGATGAGAGGTTTTCTAAGGTGGAACATCAAGAACCTATGCTTTCCCTTGAGAATGCTTATGATGAACAAGGTGTAGAGAAATTTTTGTCTAAAATAAAGAGGTTTTTAATTGAGGACAAAATAGAGATATTATGTGAACCAAAAATTGATGGGTTGTCGTTTTCTGCAATTTATGAGGATGGAAGATTTGTTAAAGCTGCAACTCGAGGTGACGGTTTTGTAGGAGAAGATGTCACTCACAATGTTGCAACAATAAAAGGCTTTCCTAAGTTTTTGCAAGGTGTGCAAGGAAGACTAGAAGTAAGAGGTGAAATATACATCAGTAACAGCGACTTTTTAAAGTTAAATGAAAACGATGAATTTGCCAATCCTCGAAATGCAGCCGCTGGTTCTCTAAAGCAATTGGATGCAAACATTACAGCAAGCAGACCTCTTAGATATTTTGCTTATTCTTTGATTGGTGGAGCAGAGAAAAGTCAAAGTGAGGTACTAAATAAGCTTGAGGCACTTGGTTTTTGCGTAAATGAGCATCAGTCCTTAACGAGTAGTTTAGATGGAATGCTGAAGTTCTATAATGAAGTCTATAACTGTCGCTATAACTTGGATTATGATATTGATGGAATAGTCTATAAAGTAAATGATTTGGTACTACAAAATCGTCTAGGGAATACTCACAAAGCACCGCGCTCAGCACTTGCATACAAGTTTTCTGCGGTTTATGCAAAAACAAAGTTAAACAAGATATTTATACAGGTGGGCAGAACAGGGGTTTTAACTCCAGTTGCAGATTTAGTGCCAGTCAATGTTGGTGGGGTGCTAGTTAGTAGAGCAAGTCTGCATAACCAAGATGAGATAAAACGTAAAGACATAAGAGAGGGAGATATTGTAACAATCAAAAGGGCAGGGGATGTAATTCCCCAGATCGTTGAAGTAAGCAGAGATTCTCGTCTTCCAAATACACCTGAATTTGTGTTTCCTGAAGTATGCCCTGAATGTGGTAGTAAAGTACGTCAGGTTGAGGGAGAGGCTGCAGTAAGATGTCCTGAGGAATTTGCCTGTAAAGCTCAAATAATAGAAAAACTAAAGCATTTTGTATCGAAAGATGCATTTGACATTGTTGGCCTTGGTGATAAGCAGATAGAGTTTTTTTACGACCTTGGTCTGATAAAACAAATTCCCGATATTTTTACTTTAGAAGAAAGATTGGATGAATTTAATCTGGAAGAACAGTCTGGTTGGGGCAAGAAATCAATAGCTCATTTATTAAATGCTATACAAAGCAGAAGGGTAATAACTCTAGATAGGTTTATATTTTCTTTAGGTATTAGATTTATTGGTCAAGTTGCAGCAGAATTGCTTGCAGATTATTATGTTTCTTATAATAACTGGTATAATTCGATGATTGAACTGTCATCAGATAATACTGAGCTAGTCAGTATAGACGGCATAGGAAAAAAAGTGGCTGAATCTTTGGAATCATTTTTTTCTAAGGAACATAACATCAAAATGTTAAATGATCTTACTGCTTGTCTTCAAATTCTTCCTGTGAGCTCCAACTCTAGTAACTCTGTTTTAAATAATAAAATTATAGTGTTTACTGGTAAGCTACTTGCTATGAGTAGAGGAGAGGCAAAAGTAAGAGCCAAAACTCTAGGAGCAAAGGTCAGCTCACATCTTTCTGCTAAAACTGACTACCTAATTGCAGGAGAAAAACCAGGATCCAAATATAAAAAGGCAGTGGAATTAGGTGTGGAAATTTTAGATGAAGACCAGTGGCATAAAGTGGTAAGTTCGGGAGTGTTCAAATGATACTTGGATTGTATATTAAATCAAAGTTGCAAGACTATTTAGAGAGTAGCCAATTCTTTCCATCCAAGAATCATTTTATTGACTTGCCTCAATTTTTCAACAGAAGGCAAGTCTTCTGTGCTGAGTGGTAGGCGGACAGTTTGATGTTCTATGAGCCCAATATCATGCAAAAGTGCTTTAGTGGGTATTGGGTTGCTGGCAATAAATAACGCTTCGCAAGCCTGTTGCCAGATATCTGCCTGAGGGTTCCTGCCATTGAGGCACTTCTTAACATATTCATGCGCTATGCGTGGCCAAACATTGGCAGCAACGGAAACCAGGCCAGCCGCACCATAAGCAGCCATATCAGATATCATATTATCATCTCCGCAAAAGACCTCAATATTTGGTGCAACTTTCTTATACTGAGTTAAAGTATCAACAGTGCCACTTGAATCTTTGATAGCCCAAAATTTTTCGTGACTGGATAAGTTGCGTACAGTTTCAGCATGAAGACTCACTCCTGCTCTCGATGGAATATTGTAAAACATAGCCGGCACATGTGCTTTTTCAAGTAGCTTTTCAAACCATAAAGTCTGCCCCATAATTCCAGGCTTTGCATAAATGGGAGTTGTCATTAGATAGCCATGAATAGGCATACCCTTGCAAAAATCAAGCCATTCAAGAGTCTGATATAGATTCACTCCTGGTACGCCAATTATAATTTTCGTACTTAATTTTAGCTTACATACAAATTCAACTAATGTACGCTTTTCAGAATCAGTAAGCGATAGGCTTTCACCTGTGCTACCCAGCAACACTACACCATTTTCAGCTTTAACTTGCATTGTCAGTAAACGCTGCAAACTGTTATAATCTATGCTATCTCGATTGCAATTAAAAGGAGTAACACAAGCAGTCCATAAAAATGTAGATTTCAATTAAAGTTATTAAAATGGTATTTCATCGTCGAGTAGTTCATCTTTTATATCGTTGTCAAAACTTTCGTGCTTATTTTTTTGTTCTGTTTCATTTTGCTTGTATTCACTCGGCTTGTAATCGGAATTTGGTCGTGAATCGAGGAGAGTAAGAGCGCTATTAAAATTATATAGAACCACCTCTGTTGTGTATCTTTCACCACCGTTTTGGTCAGTCCATTTTCTAGTTCTCAAAGAACCTTCAACATAAACTTTACTGCCTTTGCGTGCAAAATCTTTGACGATTTTTACTAATCCTCCACTAAAAATTACGATATTATGCCATTCTGTCTTTTCAGAGCGTGTACCGGAAAGTTTGTCAGTCCAACTTTCAGACGTGGCTATTGAAAAACTTGCCATTTCTTTTCCATTTTGTGTAGTCCTAATTTCAGGATCTTTTCCTAAATTACCAACTAGTATGACTTTGTTTATGGTACCACCAGACATAATTATGCTCTAAATAAATCCTTTTATTATCTTATGTGAAAATACTATTGTCAAATTTAATTAAAAGTGCGCTTGGAGGGATTCGAACCCACGGCCTTTGCCTCCGGAGGGCAACGCTCTATCCAACTGAGCTACAAGCGCATATATATTTAAGTTATTTAATAGATAAGCCATCCAAGTCAAATTTTTGTTTTGGATAAAGCGTAAACATAATACTCCCATATCCAAAATATACATTTTGAGAATCATTCGCATGCTTTTTTATTGCTTTTTGATCTACGGTCCATACAAAAGTTACATAATTTTCATTGACTGAGTGCACTTTTAAATCCTTGGTATTTATAAACAGCTTTCCATTTACCCATATTTTCCATGTATCGGGAGAAAGATATAAAATTGAGTCTAAACTCACTACCTTACAGTTGAAATTATCTGATACCTCCTCTTTTGCAGCTCTTGAAGATCGTAAATTGAACTTTTCCATTTCATTGACCATTCTATTAACTGGCTCTTCATCAAAAAAAATGCTTTTTACGTTACTATATTGTGACAAAACGTCAAAGTCACTTTCCACTGCTTCTCTTATTATATCGTCCCGATCTGTATAGCTTAGTTTTTGATTGTTGATAAAGAAACACTCTTTTGCACGCAAATTTGCTATATCAATAAAATCGTCGATTTCTTGATTGCCAACTTTAAGAATACTTTCAAAATATCTTTTTTCTATCATCATTCCATACTGAGAATGATGACAAACCATTTCATCATTACCTTGTTTTTCTATATATACGCATAAATTTCCACTATTTAATCCTAATATTTTATGCTCAATAAAATCTTCATTGCCAATATATTGTCGGCAAGAATACTCCTTACAAATTTCTATGCTTTCTATGATATCTTCACAACTGCAATATGCATTAACATTAGAAATGAGTAGCGTAAAAATAAAAAACAGCTTTATGTTCATCACCTTATCTACTTAATATAGTATACCAATCAAAGACTATATTAGCTCTCACTATCTCTATCATATTACCATTCAAAATCTGATTCATAGTTGCAGCATCAATATTTCTCTGCTTATTTAAAATAAGAGATTTGATCATAACATAACCGGGCAGATTTGGAATAGACTGTAGAAATAAAAAAATATGCTTATCGCTGATTGAGCTTAAATTTAGGACCACTTCACTTTTTATTACTTTTGTGCGTTCACTTTTGTTGTGGAGCTCAACTTCTTCGGGTATAGAAATTGATATTTCAGGTTCTAATATATAGTGCTTTTTATATAACTTGCTAAGCTCGAAATTTAAATTTGCAATGTATCTGCTACTATGTAAATTTGAAGAAGAAATTTTTTTCCATAAATCTAGGTTTTTATTTAGAACAACTTCCTTTTTTTGAATTCCAGTAATCTGTAAATTAATAGAACGTATTTTATCAATCGCAATTTGGTTTTTATTATAAATCTTTTCGTTATAGATAACAACATATGTTAATAACCCTATTAATCCAACAGATAATAACAAATACGATATAAACTGAATTGTAGCTTTTCTTTTTAATTGAGAGATAGTCATTAATCTACATTGCCTCTCCTATTTCAACATCAATAGATAGATTTTGCTCTTTAGCAGCAGGTAAGCTAGAAATATTAATGTCATAGGTACGAAAATTATCGTTTAAATTTTTTCGTAGTTTCTCGTATTGATGAGAAATATTTTTACCGGATTGAAAATTAAACTTTAAAGTTGTGGTAATATAACTTTTTGCCTCATTATAATTCCATTCAAATGATCGAAGCTCTATACCTGGTATTTTTAACTTTTCTACATACTTAACTTGTGTAAGAGGAGAGTATTCTATTTTTGATAAAATATTATTGATATTAATAAAATCATAAATTTCATCTATTTTTTTTACATTATAGCTTTGGCTAAGTTTTGTTAATTGGTTATTTAAGGTGTTCTGCTTTGCTGATAAATTATCAGCGACATTGAAATTTGAATACAAATTTAGCAAACAAAGGGTGTTTGTTATAACTAAAACCAGGGCGAAGTATAGAAAAATTCGAGGAGAGTTTAAATAAAGGTAATTGAATAGATAAAATTCTTTAGTTTCCTTTGTATTAAAAATAGCTGCTAATTTATTCTTAAAGCTATGAAACAAAATTATGGTATCGCAAAAGTTATCTTTTTCACTTATAGCTAGTTCTGCTCCTAATAGTTTGCCTAACTCATATGGAGTTAATATGTTCACACTGTTCTCTGAAAAATTTATGACTGATAAACTAGCTTTGATATCTTCTGACACTATGATACAAAGGTCGATAGGGTTATTTTTTTCAAACCCAAACTTAGTTAAGGATCGAATAGTATCTTGCACTTCCTGATATATTCCACCAGCAATAATTCCTGGTAAATTATCATTAGTAAATGATGTTAAGCGCGTAAATACCATTTTATTCTCTTTAAGAACCACTTGTCTATAGCCTCCCGTTTTAGTTGCAGCAACTATAATTTTCCAATTATTAGGATCTTTATGTAGAATCTTTTTTGTTATATTACTTATTTCTATAGGAAACATTAATATTCCCTTAAAGTTGGAGCCTATCTCAATAAACACATTCAACCAATATTCTACTAAATGCTTTGCTTTTGATGAAACAAGAAGATAGCACCAGTTTTGATTGAATTTGTTTGGCTTCTCAACCAAAAAAACTGAACTTATGTCATTATTACGAGAAAAATGCTCCATCTTTGTTTTTGCTGATAGATAGGCACTAATCTTGTTTGCCCTTGTAATAAACTGTAGCGAGTAATTTTGATCTGCATGATTAAGCACCAGGTATAAAGGTGCTTTTTTATCTGACGAAAGACATGAAATTAAATCGGAAACTGCTTTATCGTTTTTGCCCTTAACAAAATACCTTTTATTTAAAGTATTATTTTTAAAATATAGTAACATTATGCCTTCTTCTCCAATAGAAAGCATAAACTTACTTTTGGATTTTGAACTAAACATATTAACAAAGCATATACTTATCTAGAATTAAAAAGGCAATTTATTGAAATTCATTAAACGTTAGAGGGAAATATTGTTATAAATTTTCGCAGCAACATTATTTATATTATAATTTTTTTATAAAATTACCACTAATATTAAGTTATTTAGATAACAAATTAAGAAAATTCATTAAGACGAATTTGTTGTTTTTCAAATTGTAGGTAAACCTAAGCCACTTTAGCTATATCTGCCGATTGACTTTAATTAATAAGAGTTATTAATCTATTTACTATTCTTGTAATATTATTTCTAATGGTAAAGAAATATATATTTTTCTGGAACAGTTGTTATTTCAGATACAGAATTTATTGTAAGTAAACTAACCATTTGCTGAAGAGCGCTCATCTTCTGTGGTACTTGATGATGGAGCAACTAATTTGCTCAAAATCTCATCTTTTGGTCCCATAGCGTAAATGACACCATCTGACATGAGGATCACCTTATCAACTACGGACAATAACGGTAGCTTGTGAGTGATGATAACAGTAGTAGTATTTTGTTTTCTTGCAATGCCAATTGCATTAATTAAGCATGCCTCTCCATTGCTATCTAAGTTAGCGTTTGGTTCATCAAGTACTAAAAGTTTTGTGTGACCATAAAAAGCTCTGGCAAGTCCAAGAAGCTGTTTTTGGCCGCCAGAGAGCGTTACTCCTCCAGGACCTCCTATTGTTGTATCATATCCATTTGGTAAGCTTAGTATTAGTTCATGTATTCCTGCAATTTTTGCTGCTTTGATTATTTCTTCAGGATTTGGATCTGGCCTCATGCGAGCAATATTAGCTTTGACACTAGTGTTAAATAACTCAATATCCTGAGGTAAGTAGCCAACATAATTACCAAAATTTTCTCGATTCCAAGTATATACATCAGCGCCATCTAGTCTGACTACACCAGATATTGGCTTCCATACACCAACAGTTAATTTTGCGATAGTGGATTTACCAGAAGCACTTGCACCAATAACACCAACTACATCTCCAGGATCTATAATGAATGATATTCCTTTTACTGTCGGCTTATTGCTTCCATAAGGAGTAAAAAATACTCTATCAAATTCCAATTTTCCTTCAGGTTCTGGTAGAGCCATCGTTTGCTCTCTTTTTGGCGATGTTAATATAAGTCTTTGTAGCCTTCCATATGACATTCTAGCCTGATTTAAAAACTTCCAAGTATGAACCGCAGCATCAAATGGTGCTAATACTCTACCCATTAAAATTGAAGCAGCGATGATGCTACCGGCAGTCTTATGAGCTGTGATTGCAAGTAATGCACCTGTTCCAATCACTGATATTTGCAGAGTTGAGCGCAAAAATTTAGTGATTCCAATAATTACATTAGAGCGATTTTGTGCTTTAATTTGCATTGCTCGGTTCTGATCATTTCGTTTACACCAATCAGAGACTATGAATTCTGACATGCCCATAGCTTCAACCACTTCTGCATTTCTTGTTGCAACATCTATAGCATTGATATTCCGTATAGTTTCTTCGTTGGTTTCTTGTAATATTCGTTTAGTGGCAAGTTCATTCCATATTGCCATAGAGACTAATATAATAATTCCAGTAATAGCTATAAACCCCGTGGAGGTGTGTATCATGAAAATCACAACAAGGTAAATTAACGACCATGGAGTATCAAACAGTGAGAATATACCATTTCCTGTAATGAAATTTTTTATCACTCCGAGATCTCGTATTGCTTCACCACTTGAAGTTGAGCTCTGCACTGACGTTAGCCTGATTGACCTTACTATCAGATCTGGTGTTGCAGTTTTATCGATCCAATCACCTATTTTTGCCATGGCTAAATATCGACAAGTTTCAAGCATTGCAGAACATGCAAATGCAGATAAAGTGATAATTGTCAGCATAGTTAGTGTTGATACACTTTCGCTCGATATCACCCGATCAAGCACTTGAGAGGTATAAAGTGGTAGGAATAACATTAATAAATTGATTCCCGCACTAAACCAAAAGATAAACCAAAATGCACTTTTGCATTTTTCTAGGCAAACATATAGAGTACTTTGCTTCAATTCTTTTTTTATTGATGGCGTAATTTCCACAATCTTCCTCTTAATTTGATTACATGCACCATATACAATTTTTATTACAAAAATATTAATAACGGTAGTTAGCTTACTTTAAGTGAGTAAAATATTAATATATGTGAATAGGAAATATAAACAATGGTAAAAAGAAGTATAGTTAATATTTCCTTCATTGCCTATAGCGAAGCTACGTCATACCGCGATTCATTCCATAGCTGTACGAACATTCATTTTTGAAGGTAAACTGCACAGCAAATGGTGTCATGAAAGTAGCTGACACTGGGATGGCTTTGTTGCATCGCTACTTATGAAAGGCTAACTATAATTAGGATTATAAGCAACNTATTGAAAATCTTGTTTTTTTGCAATCAATCTGATCAAATTTAAGAATAGTAATTTGTTATTTATATTAATAAATTTAATTCTATTGAAAATAGCTAAAGCATTTAAATTCTTGAATTTTAGCCAGATTAGTGAGTGGTAGTGAAATTTCTTTTACTCAAATTTAGGTATTCACTGACCGTTAAAAGCTGGAATACCATTTGCCATATGAATTTGTGCATTGACATTTACTGTGCTAATTCCCTGAAGCGCAACGGTATTTATATTTGCAATCATAATATATTATATAAAATTGTTAATACAATATATTAAAGAAGCGATGAAGTAAAGGCTACAGCAATTAAAGATGGCTTAACTTAGCAAAAAAGTGTAGTATTCTATCACTTTGCTGATTACAAATGTTTATAAGGATAATCACTTTTTTCTTACTATATTCAAGTACGGCTTTTTGTAGTGATTGTAATTTTAATTTACCATACTGTGGGCTCAGTTGTAATCTAGATCTATCATATAGAAATTTAAGTAATATAAAAAAATTATTGAATAACGACGATAAGTTTGTTGCGCTTACGTTTGATGATGGACCGTCTAACAATAGAGTAAACGATATTATTAATGTTCTGGAAAGCTATGAAGCAAAAGCAACATTTTTTGTGCTTGGTGAACGTATAAATGAAAAAACGTCTGAAATAGTAAAGAAAATTCATGAATCAGGTCATGAGTTAGGCAATCACTCTTGGTCGCATAGGAAGTTGACATCACTTTCAAGTGAGGAACAATTGCAAGAATTGGAAAAGACAAATACAGCAATTAAAAATGCAATAAAACAAGATGTAAAATGGTTTCGTCCGCCATATGGATGTTATGACGATAATCTGATTGAAAATACTGATCAATTAAATATGTATTCAATATTATGGACAGTTGATTCGCTAGATTGGCAAGGTGATAAGCCAGAAACTTTAGTTGAAAGAGTTTTAAGTAATGTACATAATGGAGCAGTTATACTGTTTCATGATCACAATAACAGGTCAAACACAATTGAAGCTTTACCTCATATTATTAAAATACTAAAAAAATCAGGTTATAAGTTTGTGACCTTAAGTGAGTGGGAAAAAAGGGTTTGTAATACGGTAAAAGCCAGAAGTGTAACAATAAAAGAGGGGAAAAAAGTGTGTTTTGAAGGAATGTTATGTGGACAAAAAACAAAGTCTTTAACCGCAGAGCATTCATATTAGGTGGTATTCAGCTTACCATTTCTGCGGTTTTTAGTTGCAGGTTATATAATTTACAAATACGAAACAGACAAAAGTACGAAGCACTATCTAATAGTAATAGAATAAGAGTTGCTACTATTATGCCTAAGCGGGGCAAAATTTTAGATAGGAATAGCATTGAACTTGCGGTAAACAAAATTTCGTATGTTGTTTTGTTTGATGGTTCTGGTAAGGAAGTTGATTTGCAGACATTATCAGAAGTCGAGTCTAAAATAGCAAAATCGTCAGAAAAAATAACTGCTCTTTATAAACGTTATTACCCATTTGGTTCAATGTGTTCTCATGTAATCGGATATACAAAAAGACAGCAAGGCATAAGCGAAGTAGGAATCAGCGGTATTGAATATACATATGATCATATATTGAAAGGCAAGTCAGGAAAATCTGAGCAGGAAATAAATTCTAAAAAACGCGTCATAAAAGAATTATCAAGCATACCACAACAAGACGGACAAGATGTACAACTGACAATTGATATTAATCTGCAAGAGAAAACCGCAGAGGTATTTAAAGATCACCAAGGCTCCGCAGTGGTAATTGATGTAAATAATGGAGAAATTTTAGCATTATATAATTCACCTTCTTACGATAATAATCTTTTTGCTAGCAGGCTATCAAATGAGACTTGGGAGAGCTTGAATGCTCCTTCATTGCCGCTCGTGAATCGTGCGTTATCATATCAAATTCCACCTGGTTCAATATTTAAAGTAATAGTTGCGCTTGCGGGTTTAAAAGACGGGATAATAACACCAGAAGAGAAATTCTCGTGCAAGGGCTATATGAAAATAGGTGAGCGGAAATTTCGTTGCCTGAAAAGCAAAGTCCATGGATATGTATCTTTAAATGAAGCAATGGCATTATCATGCAACACTTACTTTTATAATATAGGGAAAAAAATAAGTGTAGACTCTCTAGTAGAAATGGCCAGAAAATTTGGTATTGGAAGTGGGCCACTGATTGGAACGTTTAAAGAAGAAGCTCCAGGGTTGTTGCCAGATAGAGATTGGCGTACACGAAAGCTATATTCGCAGTGGTATTTAGGTGACACTATCAACTTAGTTATAGGACAAGGGTATATGCTTACAACACCACTACAGCTTGCAGTTCTTGCAGCGAGGATTGCAACAGGAAAAGAGGTAATTCCCCGCATTAAGATGAATGAAACGATACAAGATTTTCCCGATATTGATGTGGATTGTGAGCATCTTAGCATAGTTCGAAAAGCTATGTTTGATGTGGTGAATTCTAAAACTGGAACCTATAAGAAAGGGCTAAGCGGTATACAAATTGCCGGTAAAACCGGTACACCAGAGATAAACTCTAAGGGTGAAAGTCATAAGTTATTTATCGCTTATGGCCCTTACCATAACCCGCGCTATGCAATCTCTGTGTTTATAGAACACGGCAAAGCCCCACGCCAAGATGTTGCAATTGCTAATGAGATATTTCAGTATATGCTTGAAACTATGAGTATTAAACTTCTTGCATAACCATATAACGAACTTTTATTGGAAATAGAAACGAAAAAACTTACTTGACAAACTCCACCAGCGCCCTTATCATGATAGTGAAGCTATTGTATTTGCTTTCGCCAATCTGCAGATTAATATTGTTGGCTTGCCGGATAAAACTGTTGCAGAATCCAGAGAGCGCATCAGAGCAGCGTTAAATTCAATCAATCTACTACTACCTCCAAAAAGAATTACAGTTAATCTCTCCCCTGCGGATTTGCTGAAAGAAGGCAGTCATTATGACTTGGCTATTGCTATTGGACTACTTGTTGTAATGAATGTGATACCAGTTGAAAAAGTTCAGTCTTATATAATCATGGGTGAACTGGCTCTTGATAGCAGAGTTATTCCAGTTTCAGGTGTGCTGCCAACAGCAATTAATGCAAAAAAGGACAATAAAGGAGTAATTTGCCCGAGAGGAAATGGTGTAGAAGCTGTATGGGTGAAGAATGTTTCAATTCTGGCTATAGAGAAATTAACTGATATTATCAGACACTTTAAGGGTGAGCAATTAATTCAGCCAGTAATTTTTAATTATAGTGATGCACCCAAAGAAAAAAGATTGGTTCCCGATATGAAGGATATCAAAGGCCAAGTTGTTGCAAAAAGAGCAGCTGAAATTGCAGCAGCAGGTGGGCATAATATGCTTCTTGTTGGCCCTCCTGGTACTGGAAAGTCAATGCTTGCTAAACGCTTTATAGGGTTGCTGCCTGATTTGACCGAACAGGAGATGATTGATGTTAATATTATTTCCAGCATAACAAAAACTGGTAACGAAATATTCAAAGTAACTCGTCCCTTTCGTGAACCTCATCACTCATGCTCTATGCCAGCAATGATAGGGGGAGGAAAGAATGCAAAACCTGGAGAAATTACCATGGCTCACAATGGCGTGTTGTTTCTTGATGAGTTACCTGAATTTCCAAGACTCGTGCTTGATTCTCTGCGCCAACCACTTGAAGATAGAAAAGTTACCGTTGCAAGGGCAAATGCTCACATAACCTACCCTGCCAATTTTCAACTGATAGCTGCAATGAACCCTTGCAGGTGCGGTTATTTAGGTGATGCAAGCAGATCGTGCAACAAAGCTCCAAAGTGTGGCACAGATTACAAAAACAAAATATCAGGCCCATTGCTTGATAGAATAGACATATGCATTGAAATGCCAAACGTTAGCATACTCTCTCCTGAAATCTCTGTGGAGGGAGAAAGTACTAAAATCATAAGAGGAAGGGTGATAGCAGCGAGAAAAATTCAAACTGAGCGTTATAGTAAATTGAATGTTCGTTGTAACGCAGAAGTAAGCGGTGAAGCATTTAATAAATTTACTGAATCAGATCAGGCAGGGTTAGAATTGCTAAAATACGTACTGAAAGAAAATTACATTTCCAATCGATGCTACACACGCGTATTAAAAGTTGCAAGAACTATTGCAGATCTTGCAAAAAGTGAAGAAGTAAAAAGAGCACACATTGCTGAAGCGCTCAATTACAGAATAAAGGTATATTAAAAAATTAGTTTACTTGACAGGCAATTTTTTTTACTATATGCTTCCTTAATGAAATTTTAACATTCTATTTAAGGAGTAGAGTTATGGCATTAACAAATTATGAGTATAGAAAAGGGGATGGCATTTTTCATGCTATTTCAGAAGGATATATACGAGCTGAAAAATACTGGGGAATTCCTGGTGCTGCTGGTGGAGCTGGTCAGTACGCTATGCATAATAAAGGGAGAACAGCATTATTTCCGCTTGCAGTTGCAAGTGTTGTCTTTACAGCAATGCATATGAAAGCAGGCTTTGTTAGTGCAGCAGAAGCTTCTGGGTTTCTTGCTAAGACTGCCAGTTACTTTGTTGGAACAAATCAAGCAATAGCTGCTTCATTACCTGGATTTATCGGAACAGGTGTTGCTGGTCAGATAGTTGCGGGTGCCATAATGGCAATTGCTGCAGCTGCTGTTCTTTATGGAACATATCAAATTGCCTCAAAATTAAAAGATGTTGCGGTTGAAGCATTGAAAGGGGAAGAGAAAGATAAGGGAGCTAATAATCTTTAACAAAATAAAAAGGGATAGGTTTCTGTCCCTTTTTATAAACGTTTTCTATTTTTTGCATCGGTTAAGTGATGTCATCTAAGAATCTAGTTATTATAATTAACGGCACTTATTAGTATAAATGTTAAGAATAAGTAAATCCCGTTTACTGTTTACGCCTATAGAAGTGAAAAGTATTTGCATATTATTAAAAAAGCGGTAACTTATTATCAAGTGAATTCGCTAAATTTGAGTAATTTAAATGTCTATTGATCTTAGTCTGCCGGAGTTACCTATATTGCACCCAAGGATTACCGTTGTGGGAGTGGGTGGTGCTGGTGGAAATGCTGTGAATAACATGATCCAATCTAATTTGCAAGGAGTGAATTTTGTTGTCGCAAATACCGATGCTCAAGCACTAGAAAAGTCGTTATGTGATAAAAAAATTCAGCTTGGCATTAATTTAACTAAGGGGCTTGGTGCTGGTGCTTTGCCTGATGTTGGCAAAGGTGCAGCAGAAGAGTCAATTGATGAGATTATGGAGCATATAAAAGATAGTCATATGCTTTTCATCACAGCAGGAATGGGCGGTGGTACTGGAACCGGTGCAGCACCGGTAATTGCAAAAGCAGCCAGAGAAGCAAGAGCCGCAGTTAAGGATAGAGCGCCAAAAGAAAAAAAGATATTGACTGTTGGAGTTGTAACTAAACCGTTCGGTTTTGAAGGTGTGCGCCGTATGCGCATTGCAGAGCTTGGACTTGAAGAACTGCAAAAATACGTGGATACACTTATTGTCATTCCAAATCAGAATTTATTTAGAATTGCAAATGAAAAAACTACATTTTCTGATGCATTTAAACTTGCTGATAATGTTCTGCACATTGGTATCAGAGGAGTAACTGACTTGATGGTCATGCCAGGGCTTATCAATCTTGACTTCGCTGATATAGAAACAGTAATGAGCGAGATGGGCAAAGCGATGATCGGCACCGGAGAGGCAGAAGGAGAAGATAGAGCAATTAGTGCTGCAGAGGCTGCAATATCTAATCCATTGCTTGATAATGTATCAATGAAAGGTGCGCAAGGAATATTAATTAACATTACTGGTGGCGGAGATATGACTCTGTTTGAAGTTGATGCTGCAGCCAATAGAGTGCGTGAAGAAGTAGATGAAAATGCAAATATAATATTTGGTGCTACTTTTGATCAAGCGATGGAGGGAAGAGTTAGAGTTTCTGTTCTTGCAACTGGCATTGATGGTCGCAATAATAAATCAGAAACTTCACCTATAAGTCAGAGCGAAGACTCAGAGAAAGAGAAATTTAAGTGGCCATATAGTCAAAGTGAAAGTACACAAGACAAAACACTGGAAACAAAACCAGCTGAACAGGTAAGCGAAGGAGCTAAGTGGGGCAGCAATATCTATGATATACCAGCTTACTTAAGAAGAAAAAAATAATGCAATTTTGGCTACTTAAGTCAGAGCCAAGTGAATACTCATGGCAAAAAATGGAAAAGGAGCAGGTAGTTGAGTGGGATGGTGTGCGCAATTATCAAGCTCAAAATTACATGAAAATTATGAAAGCAAGCGATCTTGCGTTTTTTTATCATACAGGTAAAGAGAAAGCAATACTTGGAATCGTTGAAGTATTTAAAGAGTATTATCATGTTAATGATCCCAAGTTCGGATTAGTGAATGTAAAGTTTTTGAAACCTTTAAATAACCAAGTAACGTTAAATAATATAAAACAAAACCCACTTTTGAAAAATATGACTATATTAAAACAACCACGTTTATCAATTGCCCCAGTTTCGGAAATTGAATGGAATGAAATAATAAGGATGAGTGATGTGTAATACCTGTCATTTCAGTTCCTAAATGATGTCATCTCAGCACACAACGCACAGCTGTATGAATATTTGTCTCGAAGGCAGTGCATTAAACGTTATAGCCGATTTTGCATCAAACACAAAGGTGTCATTCCAGTGCTTGACACTGGAATCCAGCCTTAATGCAACCACATTAAAGCCGTTGTGTTTTAATATAAGATTAGCTACTTTTATATTCACTAACTTGATGTCTAATCAAAATTCCTGGATCCCAGTGCCTAGACACTGGGATGACATCCTTCTAGTGTACAATATTCGTACAGTTGTGTACATGACACAAGGGTCTATAACTCTTCTTTTTTGGATTCCAGTGTCAGCTATTTGCATGACACCCTTACTGATGTGTCACTTATGTTAGAAGTAAATATTCTTGACAAGAAATGGTGCAGCATTATAGAAAATCCTAAAAATTTTGTATTAGGTGTCATCAATGCTTCTCTAAAAGAATTAAAAATAGACCACTATAAACCAAATATATCAATAGCTCTGGCTGATGATGACTTGCTACATCAACTTAATTTAAAATTTAGAGAAATGGATAAGCCAACTAACGTACTATCATTTCCGTATGAACAATTGTCTAATGAGTGCGATTTAGGAGACATAGCAATTTCAATAGACATAATAAAAAGAGAATCGCATGAGTATTATATACCCATTCTTGCTCACATTGCACACATGTTAGTGCATGGATTACTGCATTTACTTGGTTATGATCACCAAAAAAAAGATGAAGAAATTATAATGAAAAATCTAGAAAGAGAGATTTTAGCTTCGCTTGGCTACAATATGTGTGCGATTTAAAAGGAATTTAATAAAAATATAGTAGATGATAATAAAATATGTTATCTACAAAGGGTTTTAGCTATAAACAATAAAAGGTAAGTGATATGGTTCAGTTTTCTTTGCCAAAGAATTCTAAAATTAATCAAAAGGGCAAAATTTATCCTATTCCTGCTAGAGCAAAAAACATCAGAAGATTTCAAATTTACCGTTGGTCTGCTGATGACGAGAAAAACCCTAGAATAGACACATTTTTTATTGATATGGATAGTTGTGGCCCTATGGTACTTGATGCATTAATAAAAATAAAGGATGAAATAGATTCGACTTTAACTTTCAGACGTTCTTGTAGAGAAGGCATATGTGGATCTTGTGCCATGAATATTGACGGAACCAATACTCTTGCATGTACTAGATCTATACATGATATAAAAGGTGACGTAAAAATATATCCATTACCTCACATGTATGTAATAAAGGACCTAGTCTCGGATTTGAGCCAATTTTATGAGCAATACAAATCAATTAAACCTTGGTTACAAGCAGATAAGCCTGCCCTACCAAATAAAGAATACTCTCAATCTTCTGAAGATAGAAAAAAATTAGATGGCTTGTCCGACTGTATATTATGTGCTTGCTGTTCGACTGGTTGCCCAAGCTACTGGTGGAATAGTGATAAATTTTTAGGACCAGCAATACTATTACAAGCTTACAGATGGATTGCTGACAGCCGTGATAATAAGACAGGTGAAAGACTTGATGTTTTAAACGACCCATTCAAGTTGTATCGTTGTCATACAATAATGAATTGCACAAAAACTTGTCCTAAAGGACTTAATCCAGCAAGAGCAATAGCGAAAGTAAAACAGCTCATGGTAGAGAGAGAAGGAGTTTAAGTATTATCTTTTGCATTCTTCGTAAGAGAACAGCAAACCTTCCGAAGCGTAGGGTATTGTTAATACCCTGAACGCTTTTCCGTTTGTGAAGTGCATCGTATCATCGTACGATTCAAATAATTTTTTGAACAACTCATGTCTTTGGTTACTAATAGTTTGAAAATCCTCTTTTTCTAAAAGCTTTTTAGATTCGAAGAGGTAAAGCATAACTTCGTGATAAGTTGGGTAAGATGCCAAAAATTTTGGGTCAAATTGAAAGGTTTTTATAAAAGCATTATTATAAAATTTTAGCTTTTGATTCTTACTATATATTACTATAGCAACCGGTAACCTCTCAAGCAAATTTTTCTGTGTAGCTAAATAACTGTTTAATTCAGTATATAATTTCTCTGTATCACTAACATCTTTCCCATACATTACTATGCTACCAGAACCTTGTATTGGAATTTTAACAAAATCGAAAACCTTAGGTTCGTTCTTATAAGTTATGACATGTCTTCCTGGTTTTGTGCTATGAGCGCTACCGGTAATAGCAAATTTCTTAGAACCATCTACATATTTATCATAAAACAAGTTATAAAATTCCACCTTTCTACTCTTGTTATATCTTAGTATTGGAAACGGTAAAGAGTTGAAAACGTTTTTATAGCTCTCCACTTCCTGTGTAAGCTTACTATTTTCTAACTCAAGTCCGTTAGCCTTTATCTTACAGTCTGAGACATTCCTTATCCATAACAGCACACCTATCACATTGTTAGAATCATCTATTATGCTTCTACCGTAACATATGCAATAAACCTCACTGTCTTTTGACTTTAAATCTAGAGTAAAAGATTTATTTATTTCCTTTGCCTCAACAAAATTTTTGATTAAGCTTTCTGATTGCTCAAAAAAATTCACAAACTCATTAAATGAATAAAAAACAGTATTAAGCAAAATTAGTAAATTGGGAGAGAACTTTTCTATACGTTTTTTTGCATCCCAAATATAAAACCCATCATTCACAGTATCAATTAAATTATTTATGATAACATT
>NZ_JBIXJM010000250.1:0-7382 GCF_044752445.1 Wolbachia endosymbiont of Drosophila barbarae
AAGCTAGTGAATTTGGTTATGTCTTGATTAAAAAAGAGCTACTAGCAGAAAGAGTTTCTTAGAAGTTTAGCCTCTCACACCCAAAATAGGTATTTTTGAAGTTTTTTATAGCTACTAAATTCATGAATTCATTTGCCGGGGTTTTTAGGCGCTTTACGATGGGGATATAAAAAGATGTACAAAAGGACGTCTAAGGTGCGTAGTAGCATTCTAGGATCATCTATGAAGGTAGTTTTTTGCCAACTCTTGAAATTCAGCTAAATTTACCACTTTAATAGACCTCAGCATAAAAGAGTTGAATATTTCTTCAGAATTGTGTATAATTATTAATGCTTTTTAGGTATTCTTGCTATGGCTCTTTCTAAGTTTCTCAATCCAAAGTTAGACTTAACCTTCAAAAAGGTCTTTGGTACCGAAAGAAATAAAAACATTCTTATTCACTTCCTCAATGATATCTTAGGATTTACCGGGATAGATACTATACAAGAAGTTGAGTTTCTTAGCACCTATATGGATCCTGAAGTCGCCTCTGATAAACAAAGCATTGTTGACGTCCTTTGCAAGGATTCTAGTGGGTTCAGATACGTGATTGAGATGCAGCTCGCTCGTGATAGAGTCTTTGAGAAACGCGCTCAGCTATATGCTGCTAAAGCTTATTCAAGGCAGGTTGGAAAAGGTGGCGAGTACATCGATTTAAAAACAGTATTCTTTATTGCTATTTCCGATAATACGCTATTTCCTGAGGAGGTTGAGTATATTTCCACTCATAATATACGAGATATAAAAACCAACGGACATTACTTAAAAGATTTTCAGTTTGTCTTTATTGAGTTGCCTAAATTCGCAAAAAACAAAGTAGAGCAGCTAGAAAGTACAATAGAGCGCTGGTGCTTTTTTTTCAAGTATGCAGAAGATACTACAGATGAAGACCTAAAAGATATTGCAGAAAAATCGCCAATAATAAAGCTAGCATACGATGAGTTAGACAAGTTTCGCTGGAATGAGAAAGATCTGATAGCGTACGAAGAAAGGATAATGGATCTGCGGAAAGAAGAAGGCATCCTCGCTCAAAAACTTGATGATGCTAGAGAAGAAGGCATCCAAATCGGGCATGAAAAGGGCAGGGAGAAAGGGAAAGAGGAAGGCAGAAAAGAAGAAAAAATTGAAGTCGCAAAAAACCTACTTAAGGCTGGTGTTTCCATTGATATCACCTCCCAAATAACCGGCCTTCCTCAATATGCTCTTTTATGAAAAAATATTTTACTCTTTTTGACTGGCCAGGGCTTTTTTTAAAATGTCTCTTTCTCTTGTTACTTTTGCTAACTCTTTCTGTAAATCAAATCTCTCTTTGTCATAAGGTGCTACATCTGGAAATGCATTTGCCGCTGACTTTTTTTCGTTGTGTTTCTTTATCCATTTTCCTAATAAACCACCCTTTATTCCTAAATCCTTTGCTATTTTTGTAATTGTTTGACCTGCCTTTCTTTGTTCATTTGCCAGCTTAACAGCTTCCAATTTGAATTCTGCCGTATATTCTCTTGCCATTTCTAATCCTCCAAAATTTTATTTTACCCGAAAAAACTCCTTTCTTTCTCTCCACTTTTTCTGGGTAAGGTCAAGAAGCCTATTGTCTAATTATGTACCTAAATTTTATTACGGCACTTTCACTACTACTTTAACGAGTGAGCTACCTTTCTATAAAAGACCTATCGACTGTTGCAATTATAGGCGTAAACA
Organism: Wolbachia endosymbiont of Drosophila barbarae; assembly: GCF_044752445.1. Classification (NCBI taxonomy): domain Bacteria; kingdom Pseudomonadati; phylum Pseudomonadota; class Alphaproteobacteria; order Rickettsiales; family Anaplasmataceae; genus Wolbachia; species Wolbachia endosymbiont of Drosophila barbarae. The sequence continues at coordinate 1,738 of NZ_JBIXJM010000250.1, forward strand.
AGAATGATAAAAGAGTACGAGATTGAGTAACTATGTACACTTCTGCTGGCATACCAGGGTATAGGTATACGTTTTTAAACTGAGCAAGCTCTGGTTTTGGTATCACTACACGTACTGAATAATAACGCCCTAGCCTTGGATCATCAAGGGCATCGGGAGAAATATTGCTTACTATACCATTAATTAAACTTAAACGACGTGCACTGTAAGCACTTAAACGAACTTTAACCTTTAGCCCTTCTAGCCCATCAATAGAGACTATGTTGCTATCTTTCTTTTGTGCTGACAGTATCTCTTCTATGTTTCTGGTCTGAATTTTAGCATCTATTATTAGGTCATCATCCGATGGCACTACGCTCATGATCGGAACTCCAGATTGTATAACACCACCTTCAGTATGGTATCTTATATCTGTGACTATCCCATCTTGAGGCGATTTAATTATTGTACGTGCTAATGAGTCTTCAGCAACCATCAGTCTCTCTTTCAAGTCTGCAATAGACGTACTAACTTCCTTAAGTTCAGCGTTTGCTCTTTCTTGAGAATCATTTCTCACGTTTATAATTTCTAATTCGTTCTCTCCAATTTTTTGCTGCACTTGAGATATTGCAGAACGGTAATGTCCAACTCTGCCTTCAATTTCAGCAAACTGCTTTTCTAAAGCTAAAATGTGCGGTTTGCTTATATGGCCACTATCAAGTAATTGTCTTTTTGTTTCCAACTCCTCAGTTATCAAGTCATATTGCTTATGAGCTGCATTTAGTTGAAAGTTTAGCCCCGCTAATTCATCATTTAACTGCTTTATACGTTGTTGCAGTATGTCTGTTTTTCCCAATATGCTCTTTCTCTGAGAGTTGAACAACTTTACTTGATTCTTTATCGCTTTATTTACAAGTTCATCGTGAGATAATTTTTTAACCTCATCAGGAAACTCGAGCGTGTCCAAATCTACTCTGATTGCAAGAAGCCTTGCTTCTGTTGCTAAAAATGATAAGAGCTTCTCTTTGATGATACTTAAATTCGCCTTCTCGTTAACATCACTCAACAAAACTAGAGGCTCATCTTTTTTAACTGCTTGACCCTCTTTTACTAAAATTTTGCTTATTATTCCTCCGCCCAAGTGTTGAACTATTTTTCTATTTGAAGATACAATAACTTCTCCACTTGCATGCACCGCACCGTCAATTGGAGCTATAGCCGACCAAATACCACCTATCCCAAAAAAGATGAGTATTACTACCAGACCAAAAAATAGTGGTCCCCATGTTACTTTCAGGACTTCATTTACGTTATTACTTTCGCGTTTTAAAATAAAATTTATCACTGCATCAATCAATGCAAACGTCTTATCCAAAAATTTTGGGTACTTCTTCTTTTTATTTTTTGCTCCTTGCATATTTATATTATCACCATGGCCAATCAAGCCTGTCAAAGAAAATCCAGCGCTAAGCTTTTTTAACTTACTTATCATAATACTACTGTGAATTTGTGTTAACTCAAGATAACACACAAAAACAAAGAATCTATAATTTAAGCATTCCATTTAGACTGTAGAGCACCAGAATAAACTATTTAGTAACAATTCCTGCATCAACTATGTTTTTAAAATTTTTTGACGTTTAACTTTATTATAACTTTTTCTTTATTTTGTGAATATCTGAGTTACTTATATTATGTAAGAAATCTATTGCCAACTAGTCAATATTCTGTTAGGAATTAAGATAATATAAAGTTATTATGCTTAAATTGGAAAGCAGAAAATTCCTGATTACTGGCGCATCAGGCGGAATAGGGCAAGCAATTGTAAAAATTATGCACAAAGCCGGAGCAACTTTATGTATTTCTGGCACAAAAAAAGAAGTGCTCGAAGAAGTTGCTAAACAATATGAAAAAAACATGCATGTACTCCCTTGTGATTTATCAAATGCTGAGGAAGTAAATCAACTAATAAATAGAGCAAGTGAGCTGATGGAAGGCTTTGACGGGCTCGTATGCAATGCGGGTATTACGCGAGACAGTTTATTATTGAGAATGACAGATGAAGCATGGCAAAAAGTAATTGATATTAACTTGAGCTCTACATTTAAGCTGAGTAGAGAAGCATGCAGAAAACTAATTAAGAATAATTGGGGAAGAATTATAAATATTTCCTCAATAATAGGGCTGACAGGAAACGCCGGGCAAGCAAATTATGCGGCGTCTAAAGCTGGAATAATAGCTATGAGCAAATCCATAGCAAAAGAAGTTGCAAGTCGTAATATAACAGTAAATTGTATTGCTCCTGGGTTTATAGATACTAAAATGACTGAAGTTTTAAATGAAGGACAAAAGGGAAAAATATTAGATAATATTCCAATGAAAAGAATGGGAACAGGGGAAGAAATAGCAGCAGGGGTCTTGTTTTTAGCAAGTGATGAAGCAAAATATATAACAGGGCATGTGCTCAATATTAATGGTGGGTTATTTATGTAGCAACACTTATGTATGGACAAATTATAATTTTTACTTTAAAATAAAAAATGTGTAGGTGTAGGTTTAGGTTAATTTATTACTTAGAGGCAAAAAAATGAGCTCTATAATGGAATTTTTTAGTGTTTTTTGCGTAGTATTGCTTTTCTCTTTCTCAGGTTATGCAGCTGACCCTGATGTGGATGACACAACTAAAGTAATATGCAATATTATTGGTTATGTTTGGGGGATAGGCGGTCCACTTATGACGGTAGTAATAATTGGTGCAGCTTTGCTTGCAATATTTGGCAGGATGCCGTGGCCAGCCCTCTTTGCTCTTGGCATGTTCTGTGGTGTATTTTTTGGCGCTAAAACTATCATAACGAAAATTATGCCCAATGTAAGCGATGAAGCAAAAACTATGTTGGAAAAGTGTGGACAAAAATAATCCAAAAAGTGCAGAAATGCTTTTTTGTTATCCATTAAACCGCTTCATATCTTCAACTTGCAACAAATAAGGGCTATCTTTTGGTAAAGTTTTAACAGCTAGCTCAGCATATTTTGTAAATTGCTTTAAATCACCTTCAATACAAGCCTTTTTTGTCAAGGCAAAATAATGCATTGCCGTATCAGCTTCACATTTATATGCAATGCTTAAATACTTCCAGACAAAAGCGTTATCTGGTTCTACATTCAAAATCTGCTCCAGGTAAAAAATCGCCTTTTTTGCATCACCGTGTAATAATAAAGTATGAGATAATGCAAGTTTCACTAAATAACTGTTTTTCTCAGATAAATACCTAAGCGATTCCTCATACATTTTTATTGCTTCACTTAAATTTCCGGCCTTGTATAGCATTTCTGCTTTTAATTCATATAGGTATGGGTCATTGCGTGACTCTTGAATCAATGAATTAACTTTAGCAATAGCCTCTTCTATCTTTCCTTGCCTATAGCAAACTATAGCATTTACATACTCAGAATTATTTTCATATTTATTAGATAACACATGAATAGGAGCAAAGAAAGAGTCTAGCTTGGCAACCACACGCTCAAACTTTAGTAACTTATCCGCAAAAATTGGTTTTACGTTGTTTTTAACCTTATAATTTTGTACAGCAAATATACGTTTCTCACTAAGTGGGTGAGTGCGGAAATATTCCTCGGTGTTCTCATGCTCAATACTTTTAAAATAATCAAAAATCTCTTTCATACCTGAATTATCATAGCCAGATTCATCAAGATACCTTAAAGCATAGCTATCTGCTACACTTTCTTGCTCTTGAGAAAAGTTAAAAAATAGCCTTGAACTAAACGCTACACCACTAAGCAAAATTGCACCAGCAACCTGAGGGTTAATGATAATACTAGAAACTAATCCTACCATATAACTAATCATTGCTATCGATTGAAAATAACCCATAGCACTACTCATTTGCAATATATGACCAGCAGATATGTGAGCAATCTCATGTGCTAATATACCAAGCAGGACATAAGGTTTAGCCGAATATTGTAAAAGTCCTAAATGAATGAAAATACTGTTATTGTTAATTACAAAAGCATTAATCGAATTGTCATTAATTATAAAAACTTTTATTTGCTCATGATCAATATCCGCAGCAGAAAATAAAGGTTGCGCTAGCTCTTTCACTATTGCTTCCACTTCACTATCTCTAATAATGTTAATAGAGTAAGCATTATTACAATATGCAAAAAAGAACAATAAGGTCAAAAACTTAGCAACTCTAAACATGAAAATTCTGTGCTTGTATAATTTATAGAAATTCTATATTTTAACACTTAAATTATACAAATTTATAAACGCTAGTTTAAATTTTTAACGTAACTGATAAGTTTGTCGATGGTAGTTAACTTAATTTTATGTTGTTCAGCAAATTTAAGTAACTGAGGTAAGCGCATCATAGAGCCATCATCATTCACTAATTCACAAATAACTGCTGAATGATCAAACCCTACTAACTTCGCCATTTCAACACTCGCTTCAGTATGACCAGCACGTTGTGCCACCCCACCTTTATGTGCAATTACAGGAAAAACATGACCTGGAGTTATGATGTCATCCTGAGTACCATCCTTGTTGATAGCAGCATGTATAGTTTTCGTTCTATCCTCTGCTGAAACACCGGTTGTAATGCCATAACGTGCATCAATTGATGTAGTAAATGCGGTATGATTTTCACCAATATTTTTCTTCTCCATGAAATTAAGGCCCAACCTTTTCATGTGAAATTTAGTCATTGCTAAGCAAACAACCCCTGTACCGTACCTAACCATAAAAGCCATATGTTCCGGCTTTATTTTCTCAGCTAAGACAATCAAATCGCCTTCATTTTCTCTATTTTCATCATCAACTAAAATGAATAATTTACCGGAACGAGCATCCTCTAATACATCTTCCACAGAAGAAATACCTGGTAGACTCATTGAAGCATAAGTGGCCTGTACCATAATAATTTACTTAAATTCAATCTTAACTATTTTATACAATTTCTCTCCATTTGGCACTGTCACTTCCACATATTCACCGACTTTTTTGCCGATTAAGGCACTCCCAAGTGGTGAACTAGTAGATATTAACTGCTTTGAAACATCAGCTTCATATTCGCCTACAACCTTATAAACATATTCCACTTCACCGTTATTATCACTTAACATGCTTAATGTCACAGTTGCACCAAACATTACTGAATCACCAGACAAATTTTTTACTTCTATTACTTCCGCATGTGAGAGCTTACTTTCTATCTCCATTATACGGCCTTCAATAAAACCTAACCTTTCCCGTGCTGCATGATACTCTGCGTTTTCAGACAAATCACCTTGATCACGAGCATCAGAAATAGCCTGTATCACAGAAGGTTTTTCTTCCTTTAATTTTTCAAGTTCGGCTTGCATATTCTCAAAACCTTCCCTCGTCATAGGAAATTTATTAATAATGGATGAAGCCATAATCACCACCTAAACGCAATTAAATTGAGTAACGAAATTACTCACAATGTTAAAAATATCACCTTTTATATCATCACTCATGTCATTTGACAACTTTTTTAAAACCCCAGGGTGTACAGTATGAAAATAATTAATAAGATCATGTTCAAATTTATTAATGTAACTTATTTGTATTTTACTTAACTGATTATATAGGTTAGAAAAAATATACATCAGCACTACTT
>NZ_JBIXJM010000251.1:0-4530 GCF_044752445.1 Wolbachia endosymbiont of Drosophila barbarae
CTCACTCCAAAATTTCAGAAACAACACCAGAACCAACAGTTCTACCGCCTTCTCTTATCGCAAAACGCAATCCCTTATCCATTGCTATCGGTACTTGCAATTCTACTTCTACACTCACATTATCTCCTGGCATTACCATCTCCTTCCCATCTAGCAATTTTATGCTCCCAGTTACATCCGTTGTCCTTAAATAAAACTGTGGCTGGTAATTCGCAAAAAATGGTGTATGCCTTCCTCCTTCCTCTTTCTTTAATATATAAACCTCCGCCTTAAACTTTCTATGCGGCGTTATCGTCCCCGGTTTTGCCAATACTTGCCCTCTCTCTACTTCTTCTCTTTTTGTTCCTCTTAACAATATTCCTACATTGAGTCCTGCACTTCCCTTATCCAGCAACTTCTTAAACATTTCTACACCTGTGCATATCGTCTTTTGCGTCGCTTTCAGACCTATTATCTCTATCTCTTCTCCCGTCTTTATCTCTCCCTTCTCTATTCTTCCTGTTACCACTGTTCCTCGCCCCGATATCGAAAATACATCTTCGATTGGCAATAAAAATGGTAAATCCACAGGCCTTGGTGGAACCGCTACATATTCATCTAACTTTTCCATCAATTTGTCTATTGATTTCTTTCCATATTCGCTGCTGTCATCCTCCAGCGCCTTGAGCGCTGAACCAACCACCACAGGCACTTCATCCCCTGGAAATCCGTATTTACTCAGTAATTCCCTCACTTCCATTTCTACTAAATCTATCATATCAGCATCAGCAACATCAGCTTTGTTTATATACACCACGATATATCCAACACCTACCTGCTTCGCCAGCAATATATGCTCTCTCGTTTGTGGCATTGGCCCATCAACCCCCGACACTACCAATATCGCCGCATCCATCTGTGCTGCACCTACTATCATGTTCTTTACATAGTCAGCGTGTCCAGGACAATCAACGTGTGCATAATGCCTTTTTTCCGTCTGATACTCAACATGCGCTGTTGCTATCGTTATCCCCCTCTTCCTTTCTTCTGGCGCTTTATCTATCTGATCGTACGCTACAAAATTTCCATAATGCTTCGTTATCGCCGCTGTTAACGTCGTCTTCCCATGATCCACATGTCCTATTGTTCCCACATTTACATGCGGCTTTCCAAATGCTTCCACTACTGCTGTCATAATTATTACCCTTAATTATACTCTAACTTTAACTCATCAACCACATATTGTGGCACTTGCTCATAACAAGAAAAATGCATACTATACTGCGCCCTTCCCTGAGACATAGAACGCAAAACGTTGATATAACCAAACATATTTGCAAGAGGTACCGAAGCAGTAATTATTTTACTATTATTACCTAAATCGAGCATATCAGCAACATTTCCTCTTCTACTATTTATATCACCCATAACATCACCCATATATTCTTCAGGAGTAATGATTTCAACTTTCATTATAGGCTCCAGCATTTTTGGACCAGCTTTATTTGCCATCTCTTTAAAAGCACCTTTAGCAGCAAGTTCAAAAGCTAAAGGACTAGAATCAACCTCATGAAAAGCACCATCAAGAAGGGTAGCCTTAAAATCAATCAACGGAAATCCCGAAATTATACCACCTTCTTTTATCAACTCCAAGCCATTTTCTACCCCAGGAATATACTCTTTTGGAATAGCACCACCTACAATTTTACTTTCAAATTGAAACCCAGAACCAGGCTCAAGAGGTTCAAATTTTATTTTAACCTTAGCAAACTGACCAGCTCCACCAGATTGTTTTTTATGAGTGTAATCAATTTCAACAGATTTAGTGATAGTTTCACGATATGCAACCTGAGGAGCACCGACGTTAGCCTCAACGTTAAATTCGCGCTTCATTCTATCAACAATAATCTCAAGATGGAGCTCACCCATGCCTTTCAATATAGTCTGGCCACTTTCCGCATTTACTGACATTCTTAAAGAAGGATCTTCTGCAACCAACCTATTTAGAGCAATACCTAATTTTTCCTGATCTGAAGTGGTTTTAGGTTCCACAGCAATTTCAATAACAGGCTCAGGAAATTCCATACGCTCCAATAATATAGGAAAATCAACAGAACATAAAGTATCTCCGGTGGTTGTTTTCTTTAGCCCAACTAAAGCAACTATATCTCCAGCCCTAGCCTCAGTTATATCTTCTCGGTTATTTGCATGCATAAGTAACATTCTGCCAATCCCTTCAGTTTCGTTTTTTAACGCATTTGAAACGTTAGATTTAGACTTTAATTTACCAGAATAAATACGGATAAACGTCAAGCTGCCTACAAATTTATCCGTCATCACTTTAAATGCAAGAGCAACAAATTTCTCTTTTTCTGAAGGTTTGACCTCAATTTTCTTTTCTGAATCTTTAGGATCAATTCCAACAATTACATCAACATCAATAGGAGAAGGTAAAAAGTCAACCACACCATCTAAAAGTGGTTGTACGCCTTTATTTTTAAAAGCTGATCCACATAACACAGGAACAAATTTTCCTTTAATGGTCCCATTTCTCACGCATTTTTTCAGTAAATCTACTGGCAGATCATTAGACTCAAAGTAAGTATTCATCGCTTCATCATCCATCTCAGCTGCAGCATCTAATAAAAGATTTCGATATTCTTGAGCCTTATCAAGCAAATCAGAAGGAATATCTTCATAAGAAAATTTAGCGGCCAACGTTTCTTCTTGCCATATAATGGCTTTCATAGAAATAAGGTCAATTATACCTTTGAAATCTTTCTCACTCCCTATTGGTAAATGAATAACTAAAGGTGCTGCACCAAGCTTCGTCTTTATCATATCAACACATCGATAAAAATTTGCCCCTATTCTATCCATCTTATTAACAAAGCAGATACGAGGAACGCTATATTTATCAGCTTGACGCCACACTGTCTCAGATTGAGGTTCAACTCCAGCAACTCCATCAAATACAGTAACTGCACCATCCAAAACCCTTAAAGATCTCTCAACTTCAATAGTGAAATCAACGTGACCAGGAGTGTCTATTATATTGACCCTATGATCATTCCAAAAACATGTTGTTGCAGCAGATGTGATTGTAATACCACGCTCTTTTTCCTGCTCCATCCAATCCATAGAAGCTGCACCATCGTGCACTTCACCAATTCTATTTTGCTTACCAGTATAAAATAAAATACGCTCTGTTGTGGTAGTCTTACCAGCATCTATGTGAGCCATTATCCCTATATTTCTGTATTTAGATATTCCAATTTCCATATCACAATTAATTAGCTAACATTAAAAACGAAGATGAGAAAATGCCTTATTAGCTTCAGCCATTTTATATTTTTCTTCGCACATCTTAAACGCACCACCGCGTTTATTATAAGCATCCAGTATTTCAGATTGCAAACAATCAACAGTGGTTTTTCCACTCTTTTTTCGAGCAGCAGAAGTTGCTTTAGCAATCCACCTTAACGCTAAAGAAACCGCTCTATCTTGTCGAACTTCAACAGGTACTTGATAAGTTGCACCACCAATGCGTCGAGAACGCACTTCTATAGAAGGAGTAACATTTCCTACTGCTGTCTCAAAAATTGATAACCCACCTTCGCCTATTTTCTTTTCAGCTAAAGACAAAGCGTCATAGATAATCTTTTCTGCAGTAGATTTTTTACCACATTTCATGATTGTATTAATGAAACGCATCAGCAAAACACTGCCGTAACGCGAATCAGGACTTATTTCTCTTTTTTTTGCTTTATTCCGACGAGCCATAAACTTTAACCAGATTTCTTTACACCATATTTTGAACGAGCTTTCTTTCGATTTTGCACACCACGCAGATCAAGGGCACCTCTTATTATGTGATAACGCACACCTGGCAAATCTTTAACCCGCCCACCACGTATCAAAACAACAGAGTGTTCTTGTAAATTATGACCTTCACCAGGTATATAAGCCGTCACTTCACCATACCCACTAATTTTTACTCTGGCTACTTTACGGAGTGCTGAGTTAGGCTTTCTAGGAGTTGTAGTATACACCTTAGTGCAAACACCTCTCCTTTGAGGGTTGCTTTCTCCCAAAGCTGGTACCTTTTTCTTATGGGTCAATCCTAATCTACCCTTACGTATTAATTGATTTATCGTAGGCATATGTTATAAACTCAAGCTCATTAAAATAACTAAGTTTTTAGTTATAAAATAATAAACCTCAATAGTCAATATAAAAATAAACATTACTACTCTAATAATTAAGCTCAACTGCCTTGAAAGCCATCAGTAGACTTCTTGCACTACCTCCCAAGCCACAACTATCATTCAGTAGAAACGAAAAAACTTACTTGACACCCTTCGCCAGCCCCATTATCATGGTACTGAAGGTATTCATTTATCTTCAATCTGTGCAGATTAAATGACAACAGTATTACGTAATTGGCGTCTTATTTTTAATTTTTTGCACTATGCACACTTTACGTCTTCACAACATTTCTGGGTTTTTACCTATATAAGCTGAAACGCGCTTATAAAGCGTTTAAGACAG
>NZ_JBIXJM010000251.1:4580-6164 GCF_044752445.1 Wolbachia endosymbiont of Drosophila barbarae
TGCTTAGTAAATTTCTTAAACATTTAAACTAAGGTGAGTTGCATTTAAAAGCAGCTAAATTGCAGTGTTTCAGACTTAAAAAACGCCAATACTGAAAATAGACAATGACTAGGGCTTCTTTTGCCTTTTTTTTGCTTGGTAAATTTCTTAATATTTATGGCAACATGAACTGAGCAGGAAGGTGTCATTCCAGTGCTTGACACTGGAATCCAGTTTTCCATATAATCTCATCGAAAATGTTGTAACCACTTTCTGTGCTAGTTTGCTTGCTTACAAGCAAACTTTTCTGGATCTCAGTGTCTGGGCACTGGGATGACAGGAGAAGGTACTAGGATGACACCCTGACCTCGTCGTCCCGCTACGTGTTAGCGGAATCTAGAGATACCGTGACGGTATGACGTAAAGCTCGCATTAGCTATACTTTTATGCTCACCAACTTAGCTGGATCCAAGTAGTCAAGCTACTTGGATCTGCAAATTGCAATGTTCGTACAGCTGCGTGCTTGACACTGGGATTTAGTGCAGCTACCCTAAACTGGAAGTTCATCTTGCTATTTTTGGCTGAAAGAAACATATTTTTAGAATAATGAAAACAATCAGCTCTTTAATTCAAGAAGGATCGGAGTTATTATCGTCACATAAAGTTGAATCACCACATTTAGATTGTGAAATCATCATGCAGCACGTACTTGGAGTGGAAAGATCATTTATAATTGTGAACCATGCTGATCAAGTGCCAATGGAGAAAGAACTTTTATTTTGGAAATTAACAAAAAAAAGAGCGGAAAGATATCCAATATCGCAAATAATAGGTAATCATGAATTCTGGAGTAAAAATTTTATAGTTAACCAGCATGTTTTAGATCCAAGGCCAGATAGTGAAACAATAATCCTAGCAGTGTTAAAATATTACCCAAACAAAAAACAGAAACTAAAAATTGCAGATTTTGGTACAGGCACAGGTTGTTTATTGATATCCGTACTTAGTGAGTATGAATATGCTGTTGGCGTCGGTTTTGAAAAAAGCTTGGAAGCATATAAAGTTGCCTATCAGAACACAAAAAAACATGATCTTCTCAGCAGAGCCAAAATATTTCCAAGTTCGTGGACAGAGTGCAGAGGTTCATTCGATCTTATAATCAGTAATCCTCCATATATTAAAAGAAGCAAATTGAAAGACTTGCAAGCTGAAGTGCAAAAGGAACCAAGAATTGCCCTTGATGGTGGTATTGATGGTTTGAGTTGTTACTTGAGCATTTTTCCAATATTAAGGAGGTGCCTTAAAAAAAATGGGTTTGCGATATTGGAGATAGGTGAAGATCAAAGCAATATTGACAAAATAATCCCCTCATACGAATTAGCTTTTCAGGAATATGTATATGACTTAGCGGGAATGAAGAGATGCATTGTTGTGAAAAGAACATAGCTAATGTTTTTTTGCCTTCATCCCATATTATCCTATATCATCCCAGTACCCTCTACCTAGTCATCCAAGTAGCGTGACTACTTGGATCTATATTTATAGCTCTTTTCATAGAAGTCCGGATGTGATAAGATAAGGATAGAAGATGATAAGGAGGTTGAG
>NZ_JBIXJM010000252.1:0-4499 GCF_044752445.1 Wolbachia endosymbiont of Drosophila barbarae
TGCCATACAGGCTTTCAAGAATTTAAGCATCCAAACAGCCTATCAGGATGAACCTGAGTTGGAGAGGCTATAGACTTATTGCAGCAGATGGTTCTGGTATGAGATTACCCAGCTCTGGGGAAATTGTATTCGAGTTTGAACCAAATGGAACAACAGGCACCATTGGCAATTTGTTTGTTGATTTGTGTACTTCGCTGATTTGTAGTGCTCGTCTTGCAGCTTGGAATATAGGTGAACAAACGTTGGCGGCAGAGCAATTACCCGAAGTTATCACTCAAATGCGTTTATTAAATCAAGAGAAATTATTATTTATCTATGATCGTCTTCAGTAAAATTCATTCAGCAGCATTATGATTTGGAAGTAGATTTTATTTTTTGCTTGCAAAAAAAAAATTATAGTAAGCTATGGGAACGCTGGCGAATTAGATTTTGATTTTATATTAGAAAATGAAAAGCTAAAAAATAAAATGAAAGGACAGAAAGTAAGAGTTATAGTGCTGACATTAGCCAACTGAGAAACAGAGTTTTTGACCGAGACTTTGGAGCAAAGCTTATGTGTTAAGGTGGCACATAGAGGGGTGCTATAAACGACTCAAAGTAGGAGCAGAGTTAGAGAATTTTTCTGGAGAGGCTGTATTACAAGAATTTTGGGCAAACTTGGTCATGTGCAATATATTATCGCTTCATATGTGTGATGCACAAGGGCCTTGGAACCCAGATCAAATTACTGAGTATCGTTTAAATTTTTCAGTTTTATTTAGTGTAATGAGACAGAAACTCTATCAGGTACTTATTGCGCCAAAAAACTTTCAAGCCCTTTTTAAGTATACGCGCTAAAGTTAAAATCCGACCGGGACAGCCGCAATAAAGTAGATAAGCCTAAACGCCATCATGTCTTTAGGAGAGTTTGCTAATGAAAGTTCTTAAGTTGACGCCATTGGCTAAACGGATACGGAATGACACCATCCTTTTTTCTGGATTCCAGACTGGAATGACACCTCTGGACACTTCCGTTGTAAAGGAACCAGTGTCAGCTACTCGGATGACACCTTTTTTCTACTTAGTTTGGGTTATGCAAGAAGTCTAATGAAGTGAAAATAAATTTATTTACCAAAATAGAGTTGCCTTGGTCTACAGATCTTAGTTTCTTTATCATTTATCATTTCATACCACTGAGTAACCCAACCAGTGGTTCTTGCAAGTGCAAAAATAGGCGTGAACATATTTGAGGGGATATCAATAGCATTCATTATTATACCTGAGTAAAAATCAACATTTGGATATAACTTACGCACGATAAAATATTCATCCTTTAAAGCTATTTCTTCAAGTTTTTTTGCAATTTTAAGCAGTTCATTATTTTGTTCTAGTTTACTTAGAACCTCATGGCAAGCGCCTTTCAATATACGCGCGCGCGGATCATAATTTTTATAAACACGATGTCCAAATCCCATCAATTTAAATGGATCTTTATCATCTTTAGCTTTTTCGATGAATTTATCTATATCTCCACTTTGCTCTATCTCTTTTAGCATATTTATAACTGCCTCATTAGCTCCACCATGTGCTGGTCCCCAAAGTGTAGCAACTCCTGCAGAGAGGCTTGCAAACAGATTAGAACCAGCCGATCCCACCAATCTGACAGCCGCCGTAGAAGCATTCTGTTCATGATCAGCATGGAGAGTAAATATTTTATCCAGAGCTTTTGCAAAAAGGGCGCTTTTATCATTATCAACAGCATCGCCAAATATCATCTTTAAGAAATTTTCACTGTAACTTAATTCATTGTTAGCATTTATGAATTCCTGATTGTTGATATGCCTATAAATCATTGCAATAATTGTGGAAACTTGCGCTATTGCAGAAATTCCAAAATCTAGGTCTTCACCATTGACATTGTTGCCATGCTTTTCATGATAAGATGCTGACAAACTTGCAAAACATGCAACTAAGATTGACATAGGGTGAGCAGTTTTTGGAAATGCTTTAATTACATTTGTAACTTGCTCTGATACTTTGGATGATTCTTGTATTTTGAGAAGAAATTTTTTGTGTTGCTCTGAACTGGGTAATTCACCATAGAGCAATAAATAAATCACAGCAGTAAAATTATTATTCTCTGCCAAATCAGCTATATTATGTCCCCTATATTTAAGAACTCCTTCATCTCCATCAATGAATGTAATTGTAGAAGAGCATGAAGCTGTAGAAACAAACCCTGGATCGTAAGTGAATAATCCTGTCATCTTATATAAATCCTTGATATTTAACACATCAGGACCTGTTGTTCCGCTTAATACAGGTAGCTCGATTTTTAATCCATTACTTAGTTCTAATAGCACTTTTTTATCCATCACTTAAGCTACTTAAATTTTATACAGAATATACAAACTGAGGAGTATATATTAATACAGTTAACTTTACATTAACCGTATTAAGCGGTCATCAATGCTTTTACTTTTGCATTTAAGCGACTTATTTTACGCGCAGCAGTATTCCTATGAATAACACCTTTATTCACACACTTGTGTAAATTAGATTCAGCATTCCGAAATGCCAGAACAACATTTTCTTTGTCGCCAGACTTGATTATATCAACCAATTTTCTAATAGAGGTGCGAGTTTTACTTTTCCGCATCTTATTTATTAAAGTGCGCTTTGCTATTACCTTTATCATTTTTTTAGCACTCTTATGATTTGCCATATATTAATACCTAAAATACTGTACTTTTCTTTTAATTATAAAGTTTTTTTGTTAATTTGCAATATCAGTTTTTCCTATGGTTAATCTACTGCTTCTCTCTTCAATAATTTTTTCTAAACTTTGCAAGAATTCATTTTTGTTTAACCCAGGATATATTGGGGGCAATATTTCTATTACTGCCTTTCCGGGATTCTTTCTCAGAGAAAGTATGCTTTTTGGCCAAAACAAACCAGTGTTTAAAGCAACCGGTAACACAGGAACAGATAATACGCTATATAAAGCAGCAATACCTGGTTGATATTTTATATTTTGGTTTATAGTTGTTCTTGTACCTTCAGGAAATATTATTATGCTTCTATTTTCTTTTATACGCATTTTTGCTAGTTTGATTATATGGCGTATAGAACTGATACCATCTGAACGGTTAATAAAAATCATTTTCAGCGCTATAAGATGCAAACCAATGAATGGAATCCATTTCAATTCACGTTTTAAAATAAAAACCGCTTTTCTAAATAGTAGTATAAAAATAAATGTTTCAAATGGAGATTGGTGTTTAGATGCAATGATAAAAGGTTGCTTAGGGATGTTTTCCATTCCCCTCACTTCATATTTAATGCCACATAATAAACGCAGCATGAATAATACAACTCTCACCGAACAGACGAGGAAAATGGTTATTACACACTCAGAAAAGAAAATTACAGGGAGAGTAATGAAAGTATAGAATACCTCCCATAATATAAGAAAGAAATTAAACAATAAACTTGAAATCACAAACTCACATAAATTTATTTAAATTTAACTTTATTACAAATTAAAAACAATAAATTTAATTATTGATCATCTGAGTAATAGGATGCGAATCAGCTAATTTGTCCTTTAACTTTTCGTTAGCAATATGAGTATATATTTGTGTTGTAGAAAGGTTAGTATGGCCAAGAACTTTCTGTATCAACACAATATTTGCTCCGCTATTTAGTAGATGGGTAGCAAAAGAATGCCTAATCACGTGTGGAGAGATCTTATTTTCATCAATATTGCATTTTCTTGCCAACTCCTTCATTAATTGACCGACCCTCTGCCTTGTAATTGGTTTATTAGGTTTATCACCTGGGAATAGCCAATCGAATTCCTTTTCTTTAGAGATCAGATTATCACGAACTGATAAATAATTTCTAAGGCTCTGCAATGCTTGTTCATTAAAAAGAATTTGCCTCTCTCTACCACTTTTTCCTTTTATTATTATATAGCATTCTTTGTTATTACTGTTTATTAAATGTGACACTTCACATAATTTCATACTAATTAGTTCAGAAACACGCATTCCAGAAGAGTAAAGGATATCTAAAATCGCACATAGCCTTTTACTGCTTATCTCTTTATTCGATTCGCTTGCTGATTTTCTCACTGTGTCCATTAGCAAAAATATTTCTTCGACACTTAAATACTTAGGCAAAGGACGAGAAACTTTTGGATTCTTTAATTCAGCATCATTAGCCGGCGCTGGATTAAAATCTATTATTCCGTCATTAAATAGACACTTGTAAAAATTTTTCATAGCGGATATTTTTCTTGATATAGAGCTACTTTTATATTTTTTTTGTGTACATAAAGATTTCACATAATCTTTAATATTGGTTTTGTTTACACCAACCAAGGTAGTGCCGCTTTCCAATAAAAATTCTTCAAACTGGTGTAAATCCGAACGATAACTTTCCAGAGTATTTTGTGCAGCGGACCTCTCTGAAGCTAAAGCATCTATGTAATATGTTATGTAAAGATTTTCTTTTTT
>NZ_JBIXJM010000252.1:4549-13750 GCF_044752445.1 Wolbachia endosymbiont of Drosophila barbarae
ATAAGCCTAAACGCCATCATGTCTTTAGGAGAGTTTGCTAATGAAAGTTCTTAAGTTGACGCCATTGGCTGAACGGATACGATTTATTTCAGTGCATGAGCTGGTCCTTTTCGGATTTTAGCGCTGTGTACATAACTGCACGAACGTCTAGTTTAGGGGTAAGAAAAATTAGGGCCCGCAAATTAATCCAAACACATAAGTGTAGTGTTACCACCAAATGCTGTAGTGTTAACACTTACAACTTTTTCTGTAGAAAAACGCTGTAAATAATGAGGACCACCAGCTTTTGGCCCAGTGCCAGATAGTCCTCTACCACCAAATGGTTGTATCCCAACTGCTGCACCTATCTGGTTACGGTTGATGTAGACATTTCCAACTGATATTTTTTTACTTATAGTGTCAATTTGACTTTGTATACGGCTCTGCAAAGAAAACGTAAGCCCATATCCAGTACTATTTATATCACTTATAACTTCATTTAATTGTGACTTGTTAAAACGTATGATATGTAAAATAGGACCAAATACTCCTTGCTTTAATTGCGAAATTTTTTGTATCTCATAAATATATGGAGGAAAGAAATAACCATTATGAGAATTTGCATCCATGGGTACTTTAAATAACAGATTTGAATCTTTATCCTCTGACATTTTTTGCGTATGTTGAGTGAGCATATCGATAGATGCTTTGTCAATTATTGGACCAATATCAGTACTAAGTTGTATTGGGTCACCAATCTTGAGTTCTTGCGCTGCACCGCATATCATTTTTATCTGCTTCTCTGCTATGTCCTCTTGAATAAACAGCACTCTAAGTGCAGAACAGCGTTGACCACTGCTACGAAACGCAGAAAGCAAAACATCCATAGCCACTTGCTCTAAAAGAGCAGAGCTATCAACTATCATAGCATTTAATCCGCCAGTTTCAGCAATAAATGGCACAATAGGACCATCCCTATTTGCAAGCATTCTATTAATTATTTGAGCGGTTTGTGTTGAACCAGTAAAAGCTACACCGGAAATTCTATTGTCTGGAACTAATATTTTGCCTAAATATCCACCATCCCCAGGAATGAGGTGCAACACATTTTTTGATATCCCAGCTTCATGTAGTATCTTAACAGCTTCATAGGCAATAATCGGCGTTTGCTCTGCCGGTTTTGCCAGCACTGCATTACCTGCTGCAAGTGCAGCTGAAACCTGCCCAATGAAGATAGCGAGCGGAAAATTCCACGGTGATATGCATAAGAAAACTCCTCTGCCTTCAAAAAAGATGAAGTTATCTTCACCTGTTGGCCCTGGCAATTTTTTCCAGTCGCTCAGTTCATTTTTTGCTATCATTGCATAATAACGCAGAAAGTCGATTGCCTCTCTTACTTCTGCTATTGCATCGGATAAAATTTTTCCTGCTTCCACAATCAGAATGTAAATTAACTCTTTCATCCTTTCCTCAAGCAAATCTGCAGCTTTTTCAAGGCATTTAGCGCGCTCTTCTGCTGAAACATTCTGCCACTTAGCAAAAGCACTATGTGCTATTTCAAGAGCGTTTAAAGCTTGATCGCTTGTTGCACTTGACACTTCTCCAATTACATTTTCCAAATGTGCAGGATTCACTACTTCGATAAATTCAGCATTATCAAATAGTGCTTTTCCATCAATTATTGGTCCAACTTGCCACTTTTTTTCACTAAAACCCTTTATATCATCTGCAAATTGTGAGACTATCACAGAATCACTAATATCCATCCCCAAGGAATTTTTTCTTTCTGGTCCCAAAATATCTTGTGGTAATGGAATGCCTGGATGAGGTTCATAATTAAAATTTATAGCTTTTTCCAGTGGATCTGAAATTAACTCATCGATTTTAACGTTAGGATCACTTATTTGATTAACAAACGAACTATTAGCTCCATTTTCAAGAAGGCGTCTTATAAGATAAGGCAACAAGTTACTATGTTCCCCAACGGGTGCGTAGACACGACAGCTAACATTTGTTGCAAGCTCTGACATTGCATAATCATATAAGTCTTTTGCCATTCCATGTAAGCGTTGAAATTCAAATCCAGGGTGGTTTTTATCAGCAAGTTCCATGATAGAAGCAAAAGTATAGACGTTATGAGTTCCAAAGCATGGGTAAAAGCTGTTTGGTTTACTCAAAAGTTTCTGTGCGCACACGAGGTAAGATACGTCAGTATAGCTTTTTCTTGTAAATACTGAGTAATCATTTAATCCCAATTCTTGCGTACACTTGATTTCTGAATCCCAATATGCACCTTTTACAAGCCTCACCATAATTTTGTGCTTTGATCGAATAGCAACATCCTCTACAAAGTCAAGAACAGATAAAGCACGTTTCTGATATGCTTGTACAGCCAAGCCGAGCCCTTCCCACTCAGAAAGTGATTCATCAAGCCGTAATTGTTCAAACAAGATTAAGGAAATTTCAAGCCTTTCTGTTTCTTCTGCGTCTATGCATAGTGAAATGTTGTATTTTTTTGCCTCGCGGCAGAGCTCTAAAACCTTAGTGAATATCTCACCAGCAATTCGGCCAAATTGACTAAATTCATAACGTGGGTGTAAAGCAGAAAGTTTGATTGAAATCCCATGGGATTTAAAACAATCATTTATTTCAGTGGATTCACCTATAGCTTTTATTGAGTGCATGTATGAATTAAAATACTCTTCTGCATCCTCAGTTGTGTGAGCAGCTTCGCCAAGCATATCAAAAGAGTATAAAAACTTACTATTGTCATCTAGTTTTGCGTACCTTAAAGCTTCTTCTATGGTTTCTCCAACAACAAAATGATTACCAAGCATAGACATTGCTTGTTTTACTGCTTTGCGAATGATCGGTTCTCCTAAATTCTTAAGTAACTTAGAAATTGCGTAATAGAACTTCGAATCGCCTTCATTATCTCTCAATATACTGCTACCTATCATTAAACTCCACGTGGAAGCATTGACGAACAATGAAGAAGAATATCCTAAATATTTACTCCATTCTTGATTGGCAATTTTATCTTTGATTAGCTCGTCTATTGTATAATCATCTGGTATTCTAAGTAGCGATTCAGCAAGGCACATCAATGCTATTCCTTCATCATTGGAAAGCGAGTATTGCTGCATAAAGGAATCTACAATACTTAATTTATTGTGTTTGATTTTTTCAATAACTTGTTTTGCAATATTATAAATTCTATTTTTTGAATCAGCCGAAAGCTCTGCTTTTTCTACAAGATAACGTATATAACTCTTTTCATCAGTACGATAAAATCCTTGTAAACGTTTTCTGAGTTCATTAGGTTCTTGTATAGAGCTTATCATATATAATTATCTCCAAAAAATACTCCGACACCATATGTATGGTGAAATTATATCATAACTTTGCGCAGAGCAAATTGCTATTTACAAAGGGATCAGGGCTGGCTAAAAGAAGTCCATGCAATAACTTCACTAAATCAAAAAGATTGTGCAAGTATGTAGCTCAACACTCCACCACACATCAAGTATTTAGTCTCAGTTGCGGTTTGTACACAGCATTTGAGTTGAATTGATTGCCTTGAATTATCCTTTCTTTTGATGATACATTCTAGATTTCCACCTGGCACTATTTCACCTTTTATGCTTATTACCTTACTACCATCAAATATCTTTCTGGTTATTCCATTTTGAAATACAAGTGGAAGAACACCCATACCAACTAAGTTGGACCTATGTATACGCTCAAAGCTTTCTGCAATGACAACTTTAACCCCCAACAATAAAGTACCCTTTGCTGCCCAATCCCTACTTGAACCTGTGCCATATTCTTTTCCTGCAACAATGATTAGAGGTACATTATTTTCCTTGTAACGCATTGCTGCATCAAAAATTGACATAATTTCTTGAGAAGGAATATATTTTGTATATCCACCTTCGGTGCTAACCATTTCATTTTTTATTCTAATGTTAGCAAAAGTGCCACGCATCATTACATTGTGATTACCACGGCGAGACCCATATGAATTGAAATCCTGTGGTTCAATTCCAAGCCCTTTTAAATATAGACCGGCAGGACTACTCGAGGCAATATTTCCCGCAGGGGAAATATGATCAGTAGTTATGCTATCGCCAAACATTGCCAATATTTGTGCACCCTTTATATCGATTTTATTATTTTTAGGTGATAAGTTATCAAAATAAGGCGGATTTTGTATGTAAGTGCTGTTTGCATCCCAATTATAGATTTCACTTTTTTCACACTTTATCTTTCGCCAATGTTCATCACCAGAAAAAACATCCTTATACTTTTGTATGAACATCTCACGTGTTACCACACTTTTAACACAATCTTCGATTTCATTGTTTGTTGGCCATATATCTTTGAGATAGACATCATTTCCATTCTTATCTTTGCATATTGAATCTTTTGTCAGATCAATTTGCACAGTACCAGCAAGTGCATATGCAACAACAAGTGGCGGAGATGCCAAGTAATTAGCTTTGACTAACGGATGAATTCTTCCTTCAAAGTTACGATTGCCAGATAAAACTGCAGCAACGGTTAAGTTTTTGTTTTTAATGCCATCTTCTATATCTTTATTAAGTGGACCAGAATTCCCAATGCAAGTTGTGCAACCATATCCAACTAGATTAAAACCCAAAGCATTTAGATCTACCTGCAATCCAGACTTTTCTAAATATTCTGTTACAACTTGTGACCCTGGAGCAAGAGAAGTTTTAACCCAAGGCTTTGATTTTAATCCAAGTTTAATTGCATTACGAGCTACAAGACCTGCAGCAATCATCACACTTGGATTAGAAGTATTAGTGCAGCTTGTTATTGCTGCACTAACTACACTTCCATCTTGGAGTTTATCGCTTTCCTTTGACTCATTAACTAAAAATGATTTAGAAAAAGACTCTGCCACTTGTGAAAGAAAAACCTTATCTTGTGGTCTTTTGGGACCAGCCATTACTGGCTCCACGCTTGATAAATCAAGCTCTAGTGTGTCAAAAAATGCTAACTCGTCACTACTACGCCACAGTCCTTGCTCTTTCGCATAAGCCTCAACTAGCTTAATCAGCTTTTCTGGCCTTCCGGTTAAGCTTAAATAATCTAGCGTTTTTTGATCAATTGGAAAAAATCCACAAGTTGCGCCATACTCCGGGGCCATGTTTGCTATAGTGGCTCTATCTGCCAAAGATAAATAATCTAAACCATCACCATAAAATTCTACAAACTTACCAACAACGCCTTTTGTTCTTAGGATATTGGTAACCGTCAGCACTAAATCGGTCGCAGTTACTCCTTCCGACAATCTGCCAATTAATTTAAATCCAACTACTTCTGGAATCACCATACTAATTGGTTGACCAAGCATCACAGACTCAGCTTCTATGCCTCCAACACCCCAACCAAGAACTGATAATCCGTTAACCATTGTAGTATGGCTGTCAGTACCAACTAAAGTATCAGGATATATGACTCCATCATTATTACACACAACTTGCGCTAAATATTCAAGATTCACTTGGTGGCAAATCCCTGTGCCAGGCGGCACTACTCTAAAATTTGTGAAGGACGATTCTCCCCACTTTAAAAATTGATATCTCTCCAAATTTCTTTTTACTTCTAACTCAACATTCTTACTGAATGCGGAAACACTTCCATAACTATCTACTTGAACAGAATGGTCAATCACAAGATCAACCGGTACAGACGGATTTATATTGCTTGGGTTTCCTCCATTTTTCTTAACATAGTCCCGCATTGAAGCTAGATCAACAACAGCAGGAACCCCTGTAAAATCTTGCATCAACACCCTTGCTGGTTTATAGCTAATTTCGTGATTAGTGTGTTTATTAACGCAGTCTGCTAGTACTCTTATGTCATCTAGCTTTACGTTCACTCCATCTTCATTGCGCAATAAACTTTCAAGCAGAACCTTAAGTGAGCAAGGCAATTTAGTCACATCTATTCCTAAAAATTCACTAGCACTACTTAGGCTAAAATAGTTGTATGACTTCCCGTCAATGTTTAAAGTCGTTTTTGCATTTAAAGAATTGTTCATCCTATCACACTATATTAGTTAAAATTGGAATTACTGCCGTTACTTTTTTGTTGTTGAGCTTGCTGCTCATACATAGTTTCGAAATCTATCGGATCTAGCATCAGTGGGGGAAATCCACCACTACTTGTAACTCTTGCAATTATTTCTCTTGCAAAAGGAAAAAGAAAAGTAGGTCCGCCAATAAACAAAGCTTGTCTTACCTCTTCCTCACTCAACTCTTTTAAATTTTCTATTGAAAAAATGCCACAATATTTCGTCTCACAAATGAAAGCTACACCATCTTTTATGCCTTCATCTTTTACCGTTGCTTTGACTTCTATATGCAAAGTAATTTCATGAAAAGATTTTTCTTCATTCACTTCTTCTTTGTTTTTCGTCCCTTCTAATTTTGCTGAATTGATATTAACCATTACATTAATATCTGGAGCTTTACTAGAAGAAAGGAATGGCGAATTCGGATTCTCAAATGATAGATCTTTAACATATTGACCGTGAATTCTCATTTTTTGTTGTGGCATTTCTTACGTCTCCTTTAATTAAGTTGAGATATTTAATACTTTCTTATATAATATATTCATTTACAAACGAATAGCAAACCTGATTATAAGTTGATATGAAAAACATATTTTCATTAATAATTAATAATGTTCGGATACTTTATATGCCAAGGAGTTGAGTTACTATGATAGAGCTTGTAATATATGCTTTATTAGCGGCGTTCATTTTTTCACGTTTGTATAATTCTTTAGGAAGGTCAGCCAACCTCAACCTAAAAAAGCTAACTAATGTATTGGATGTAAGCCGAAGTAGAGAAGATGTAGTAGAAAACATTGAGGGTTACATTGATAGCAATGATGAAAATTCAATAAAAGTTACTTATAAACAAATATTAAAAAAAAACAAAGATTTTTCTATTTCCCACTTTATAGAAGGTTCAAGCATAGCTTTTGAATTAATAATAAAATGTTTCAATCAAGGAAATTTGTCTCAGTTAAAACCACTTCTCGATAAAGACTTATATGATAATTTTGCAGAGAAGATTAAACATCGTAAAGAGGTGCACGAGTCTATAATTGTTTCTATCGTTTCACAAAAGATTTTAGAAATAAAGCTAGTAAAAAACGCAGTGTTTATTGCAGTATATTTCCTTTCAGAGCAAATTAACTTCGTTAAGAACAATGAAGGAGATACAATATCAGGTAGTACATCCACTATTAATAAAGTTGAGGATGTATGGCAATTCAAAAAAAATGTTAATTCATCAGACCCAAGCTGGTTGCTTGTTTCTATTCACTATAAAAAGACAAGTAACGATAAGACAAATGATAAGTAAGATGAGTTTTATTTGAAATGGAAAGCAAGCTACGCGAAATAGTACTTGACACTGAAACGACAGGTCTTGACACTGAATCTGGTCATCGAATTATTGAAATAGGGTGTGTGGAATTAATTAATCGTATTCCAACAGGTAAAGTATTCCATCGGTACCTTAACCCAGAAAGAGATATACCTTATCACTCGTTTAAGATTCACGGTATTAGTGAAGAATTTTTAGAAGATAAACCATTATTTTCAGATGTTGCACTTGAATTTCTTGACTTTATATCTAATGATATTTTGGTAATTCACAACGCTGAATTCGATGTTAAGTTCCTTAACATGGAGCTAAGCAAGCTGAATGCTGGGTTAATTTCCTCAGATAGAGTGCTAGATACATTACCTCTTGCGAGGAAAAAATTCGCAGGATCACCTGCTTCTTTGAATGCATTATGTAAGCGTTTTGATATATCGCTAGAGAATAGAGAATTGCACGGAGCACTAGTTGATGCTCAATTGCTTGCAAAGGTATATGTTGAACTTACAGGAGGGTTACAAACCTTTCTGTTTGATAATGAATGCAATCAGGACAGTAACTCTACATTCGTTCAGCATAAAGTGCGTAATCTAACTCCCAGAGAACATTCACCAAATAGTGAAGAAATTGATGAACATAAGAAACTGTTAGACAAAATTAACAATACACTTTGGAATAAATATATTGAATAGATCAACCAATAAAGATACAATTTAATTTTACTGAGAGCACCCTAATGGTAAGGTTTATAAGATTGTTATCTAATATGCTAGTAGCATTAGCAGTTGTTTTTTTAGGTTATTGTTATTTCACTAAAAAAGGCATATTTGCCCCAGCAGCGATTCACAACGCAGAAGTTAAGATAGGCGGAGATTTTTCTTTAATTAATCAGGACGGACAGATCTTGCGCAGTAGTGATTTTAAAGATAAATACATGATGATTTTCTTTGGGTTTTCCTCATGCAAAAGAATTTGCCCTATGAACCTTGGAATAATTTCAGAAACACTTGCAAAGTTAGATGAGAAAACTAACAACAAGCTACAAACATTCTTCATCACAGTCGATCCTGAGCGCGATAGCACGGAAAGACTTAAAGAATTTCAGCAGCAATTTGACCACAGAATACAAATGTTAACTGGTGAAAGAGAAAAAATAGACGAAGTAATTGCAAAGTATAAAGTATATGCTAGCAAAGTTGGTGGAGAAGAAGAAATCAACCATTCTTCAATAATGTACCTTATTGGCCCTGGAGGAAAATATGCTACACACTTTGCAGCTGATTTAAATTCAGACGAAAGTCAATCTGATAAGATTTTGGCTGAGATAAGAAAATACGTAAACTGAATTATAGATTTTTCTGTTAATTAGTCGAGCATGCAACTGCATGAGCATTATGATTTGAGAGCAATCTCCATGGGAAGACACACACAACTGTACGAACGTTGTAGTTTGGGAGCAATTCCCACCAGTGGGGTGTCATCCCAGTGCCCAGACACTGGGATCCAGCTTCTATGCAACTTAATTAAAAACGTTTGTTTTAGCGTAAGACAACTACCTTTAGCTCATCAGCTCAGTTATAAGCAAAATTTCTGGATTCCAGTGGGCTTTGTTGCATCGCTACTTATGAAAGGCTAACTATAGTTAGGATTATAAGTAACCTATTCAAAATCTTGTTTTTTTGCAATCAATATGATCAAATTTAAGAATAGTAATTTATTATTTACATTAATAAATTTAATTCTATTGAAAATAGCTAAAGCATTGAAATTCTTGAATTTTAGCCGGATTAGTGAG
>NZ_JBIXJM010000253.1:0-979 GCF_044752445.1 Wolbachia endosymbiont of Drosophila barbarae
CAACAACAACCATGAAATATCTAGACCGGGAAGTAACTTACACACCACTTGCTTATGTTATACTACGTAGAGATAGTATAGCTGTTGAGAAAGTGTTAAGAGTAGCTAAAGAAAACGGTATTCTGAGAGATATTCTTGACACAACAATAACTATAAAACATTTAGATAGCCGGGAAGTGACTTACACACCACTTGCTCATGCTATGTTCTGGGAGGATGGCAAAATTATTAAAGAAATTCTAGTAGCAGCTGAAGAGAACAGTATTCTGAAAGATATTCTTGACGCAACAACAACTATAAAATATCTAGATGGTCAAGAAGAAATTTACACACCGCTTACTTACGCCATATCATGTAAAAATAGCAAAACTATTGAAGAAATTTTAAAAGTCTCTAAAGAAAACGATATTCTGAAAGACATTCTTGACGCAACAACAACTATAAAATATCTAGATGGTCAGAAAGAAATTTACACACCGCTTACTTACGCTATATCATGTAAAAATAGCAAAACTATTGAAGAAATTTTAAAAATCTCTAAAGAAAACGGTATTCTGAAAGATATTCTTGATGCAACAACAACTATAAAATGTCCAGATGGTCATGAAGAAACTTGCGCACCGCTTACTTATGCTATACTACGTAAAGATAGTATAGCTGTTGAGAAAATGTTAAGAGTAGCTAAAGAAAACGATATTCTGAAAGACATTCTTGACGCAACAACAACTATAAAACATTCAGATAGCCGGGAAGTAACTTACACACTACTTGCTTATGCTATACTGCGTGAAAATAGTATAGCTATTGAAGAAATTTTAAAAATCTCTAAGGAGAACAGTATTCTGAAAGATATTCTTAACGCAACAATAACTATAAAATGTCTAGATGGTCGGAGAGTAACTGTTACACCACTTGCTTATGCTATACTACGTAAAGATAGTATAGCTGTTGAGAAAATGTTAAGAGTAGCTAAAGAAAA
>NZ_JBIXJM010000254.1:0-1460 GCF_044752445.1 Wolbachia endosymbiont of Drosophila barbarae
GCGTCACGCGTTGGTTTCAACATTATATCATGAACTTTCTAAAATTCATTGAACTGTGCTTTCAAACGGTGGTGCCGGGGTGTGAGTATAATGATTATCAGTATATAAAAGTCATAGCAGACAGACTTGAAGCGGCAAATGTTGGCAAAATGAGGCGAATAATATTCAATATGCCTCCGCGTTCAATGAAGTCCCTGTGCGCTAGTGTTGCGTGGCCCGCATGGATACTGGGAAATCAGCCAACTGCAAGAATAATAGTTGCAAGCTACTCTCGGCTGCTTAGCGAAAAGCACTCGCTCGATACAAGGTGTATAATGCAGTCTAGTTGGTATAGAGAGCTGTTTCCAGAGGTAGAACTATCCAAAGATCAAAATACCAAATACAAATTCCAAACAGTGCAGAGAGGATACAGAATCGCAACGTCCGTTGGAGGGACGTTAACAGGTGAAGGTGGTGATTTCATCATCGTGGATGATCCACTGAGTCCCGCCCAAGCTTTGAGTGAAACGTTTAGAAAGCGTGCTACAAATTGGTTTGACCAGACTTTAGTAGCCAGGCTCAACAATAGAAAAAAAGGAGTAATTGTTCTTGTGATGCATAGGCTACATCAAGAAGATTTAACCGGGCACCTTCTCTCCAAACCGAAAAACATATGGAACCATACTTGTTTACCGATGATATCTGAAAATAAGGAGATTATCTATTCAATCAAAAAGCCAGCGCCTCCTTTTCTTGTTCCTGTCACCCGAGTAACTACAAATGAGTACAAAAGCTGGATTACAGCATCAAGTGCTAGAATGACACCACCCGTAATATTATACTCAAGAGAAGAAGGTCAGTTGCTATATCCCCTCGATGGAGGAAAGAAGAAGTTGAGATGATAAAGGTTGAACTTGGAAGTTACGTTTTTGCTGCACAATATCAACAAAACCCTCTGCCACTTTCAAGTGGTATAATTAAACGAGAGTGGCTGAAGCGCTATAGAAATTTTCCTGACAATCTCTCGCATGTAACTCAAAGCTGGGACACTGCAGTTTCAACAAGCAACATGAGCAACTTTAGCGTCTGCACCACCTGGACAAAAGTGGGCAATAAATTCTATTTACTCGATGTATATCGCGCAAAGCTTGAGTATCCAAAGCTTAAAGAGCAAGTTCTGTCACTAGCTGCAAGATGGACACCGCACGCAATTTTAATCGAAGCAAAAACAAGTGGTCAGCAATTGGTGCAAGAGCTAAAGACAAACAGTGATTTACCAATTATCGAAATAGTACCACATGATGACAAACTCACTCGATTTTATCAAATTGTTCCGATTATAGAGTCTGGCAAGGTTTTTCTGCCGCACCAAGCAGTATGGCTGAACGATTTTGAGTATGAGATTTTAATGTTTCCTGAAACTCGACACGATGATCAAGTGGATAGTACCGTGCAATATTTGCAGTGGGTGAGAGATAGTA